>JAEWMV010000080.1 GCA_023393045.1 Bacillota bacterium
CTCAACGGCGCGGGCAAGACCACGCTCGTCAAGCTCCTGTGCAGGCTCTATCAGCCGGATTCGGGCAAAATCTATGTCAACGGGCGCGATTTGTGGGAGTACGACCACGCCTCATGGATGAAAACCGTCGCCGCCGTATTTCAGGATTACAAGCTTTTCGCCTTCACCATAGACGAAAACATCATCTGCAAGGACGCGGGCAGCGACCTTGTCGGCACGGGCGAAGCACTCATAAAGGCGGGGCTTGAAGAAAAGATGGCCGCGTTGGAGCAGGGCATCTACTCCATGCTCGGCAAGGATTACGACGAGAACGGCATAGACATGTCCGGCGGCGAAAAGCAGAAAATCGCCATCGCGCGCGCCCTCTACAAGAACGCAAAACTCGTCATACTCGACGAGCCCACGAGCGCGCTCGACCCCATTGCGGAGGCGGAAATCTACGAGCATTTCAACTCCCTCGTAGGAAACGGCACGGCGCTCTACATCTCGCACCGCATGAGTTCCTCGATTTTCTGCGACCGCATACTCGTCATAGACGGCGGCCGCGTGGCGGCCTTCGCGCCCCACGCTACGCTCATGGAGGACAGGGACGGGCTTTACCGCAAGCTGTTCATGTCGCAGGCGGAAAACTATGGAATCAATGACAACTGAGGTTGTCCTTGATCCCAACTAATAGCTAACAGTGAATAGTGAATAACGGTCAAAAAAAGCGGCCTTCATTTAAAGCGAGGGCCGCTTCTTATTCACATAATTGTCAATTATTTTCCGGTTTCACTCCAAGCGCATCATCAAAGATGATTTTGATGTCGAGGCCGGTCAGCGTCATGTCCGTGTCGACCTGTGCGAAAAGCGTCGTCTCGCCCGGCGGGAGTATGAGGATGTACTGCGCGTCCCGCGTCTGCAGCCTGCCCTGCGCGACAAGCTCTTCGTTTTCATCATAAAAGGCCGCGCCCGCTGCGCATACGATCGTCTGCGGATAATCGTTGACGACGATTGCGTCCACGAAGGTATCCCCTTCCTGCTCGTACACCTGCACGTTGCGGAAGGAAAGATACTGTTTGAAATGCTCCGCGCCGGAAATGTAATTGCCCAGCGCATCGTACACGGGCGCGGGCGTCGCGGTAGGCTCTGTCGTCGGTGTGGGCGTGGGCGACGCGGCGGGCGAAAGCGTGGGCTGCGCCGTCGGGGCGGGCAGCGTACGCGAAGGGTCGAGTACGGGCCGCGCGCGCATGCAGCCGCAAAGCGCCAGCGCGACGAGCACCGGCGCGATCACGCACGCGATTCGCTTACTTGCCGCCGGACGCTTCATTGACCGCGCTGTATTCACGAATCAGCCTCTGTTTGAGCGCATAGAGTTTGTCGGACAAATCGACCTTGTATTCATGCGGATTCAGAAGGCGCTTGCTCTCCTCCCAGAAGGTGGCAAGTTCCTGCTTGGCGTAAGCCTGTATGTCGCTCACCGCAGGCGGCGCGTAGACCTGCTTCCCGTCGACGAACAGCGGCACGAGCAGCTCCCGCACGGAGAAATTGTTCAAGAGCTTCGTCTTATACCTTTGCTCGGGGTGGTAGATGCGAAGGGGCTTCGTATCGTCGATAGTTTCGTCATCGAGCGCGATGATATCCGCAAGCGCCATGCCGTTCTTTCTGTCGTAGAGGCGTAGCGCTTTCTTATAGCCGGGGTTCGTGAGCTTGACCACGTTGTCCGATATCTTGATCTTGGGATACGTCACGCCGTCTATGATCTCGGCGGAAAGCTTGTACACCCCGCCGAGCGCCGGGCAATCAAGCGATGTGATGAGCTTCGTGCCCACGCCCCATACGTCGATCTTGGCCCCCTGCGCCTTGAGGTCGCGTATGACGGTTTCGTCCAGATCGCCGGAGGCGAAAATCTTCGCATCGGTATGCCCCGCGTCGTCGAGCATGCGGCGCGCTTTTTTGGAAAGGTAGGCAAGATCGCCCGAGTCGAGGCGTATGCCCACGGGTTTGTAGCCCTTATCCCGAAGCTCGTTAAAGACCGTGATGGCGTTGGGCAAACCGGAGCGCAGCGTGTCGTAGGTATCCACCAGAAGCAGGCATGAATCCGGAAACACCTCGGCGTAAGCGCGGAAGGCGTCCAGTTCCGAGGGGAAGCTCATCACCCAGCTGTGCGCGTGCGTGCCCTTGACGTCCACGTCGAACATCTGGCCCGTGAGCACGTTGCTCGTGCCCGTGCAGCCGCCGATCATGGCGGCCCGCGCCCCGTATATGCCTGCGTCCGGCCCCTGCGCGCGGCGAAGGCCGAATTCCATCACACCGTCCCCCGCGGCGGCGTAGACCACGCGCGCGGCCTTGGTGGCGATGAGCGTCTGATGGTTGACGAGGTTCAAAAGCGCGGTTTCGATCAGCTGCGCCTGCATGATGGGCGCGCGCACGCGGATGAGCGGCTCGTACGGAAATACGACGGTGCCCTCCGGCATGCCGTAGATTTCACCCGTGAAGCGCAGATCCTTTAATTCTTGAAGGAAGTCCTCGCTGAAAAGCTTCAGGGAGCGCAGATAACTGAGATCTTCCTCCTCGAAGCGCAGGTTGTTGATGTAGTCGACGACGGATTCCGTGCCCGCCATAATCGCATAGACGCTGTTTTCCCGATCGCGGAAAAACAGGTCGAAAACCGCCTCGTTCTTCGTCATGCCGTAACGGTAATACCCGTACATCATCGTGAGCTGGTACAGGTCCGTCATCATGGTAAGGTTCCTTGCGCTGGTGATGTCTGCCATTAGTCTTCTTCCTTATGCTCCTCGTCTTCCTGCCCGTTTTCTTGCGTATCCTCCGGCTGTGCGCCAGCGTCGTTTTCTTCCGGCGCGCCGTCCTCTTTCACTTCTTCCTCGGGCTCATCCTCCCCGTCCTCCGGCTTTTCTTCCGCCACGGTTTCAACGGGTTCTGCTGCGGCTTCCAACGGGGAAGGCCAGATGAGCCTGCCGAGCTTCTTTTCGCGCAGCGCGCGCACGATCAGGAACGCGAGCGCCAGCACGAAGAGTATCGCGCTCAAAAGCTGGGATGCGCGCACGCCGTCCGCAAGGCCCTCCGCGCTGGGCTTTATCAGCCAGAGGCTGTCTCCCCTGAGGCCTTCTACAAACATGCGCTCAAACGAATAGAGCAGCGCATACCACACGAGCGAATCGCCGTCGTGGCGGAAGCGCTTGCGCGCGAGCATGATGAAGGCAAATACGAGCAGGCACCACACGGATTCATAGAAGAACGTCGCAAGGTGCAAATGGCCGCCGGTTGCGGTGGTAAAGCAGGCGGTGCAGAGCACATCGTCAAAATAATGCGCGCCGTCTATCGAGACCGAGAACGGAAAATATTGCAGGATGGGATATTTTGCGAGCATTTGGGCGGTGACGGGCAGGCCGTACGCCTCCTGATTGAAGAAGTTGCCCCATCTGCCTATCGCCTGCGCGAGCACGAGGCCGGGCACGATGGTGTCCGTCAGCGCGAGGAAGCGCACCTTTTTTACCCGCGAGAAGATGAACACCGCCAGCAGGCCGCCTATCACCGCGCCGTATATGGCGAGGCCGCCCTCCCAGAGATAGAGTATCCGGATGGGGTCGGCAAGGTACTGATCGAGTTCAAGCAGCACATAATAGAGCCGCGCGCCGACGACGCCCGCGGGTATGACGGCAAGGCACATGTCGATCACGGTGTCGCGCGGCAGCTTCTTCCTGCGCTCCTCCACCTGTGCGAGCAAAACAGCTATCACGATGCCTACGGCCATGAGTATGCCGTACCAATAGATCTCCTTGCCCCACAGCGAGAACGCGACCCGATCCGGATTCACCATATGCATAACCTCCCAAAGCTAAGAAAATTGCCCAACTGGAAACGATGCTATTATACTACAATCAAACCGCTGTGAAAAGCCGCTTATGGCACGCTGCCGTCGATATCCACCAGCGTTTCCGCGGCGGCGCTGTCCATTTTGCTGAAAAAGTACGTGTAAATTTCCTCCGCGGCCGAAACGCCCCACGAGCCCGAGTAGCCGTTGGGCACGCAGATGATGACGGCGAGCTGCGCGTCCCCCTCGCGCGGGGTGAAGGAAATGAACCAAGAGGTGTCCTCGATGTCGATGGAGGAAAGGCCGATCTGCGCCGTGCCGGTTTTGCCGGCGATGCGATCGACATAGCCCGCGTCAATGAACGTCTGGCTGAATTTGCCCGAAGCCGTGCCGTGATCTTCCACGGACACGACGCCCTTCATGCCTTCCTTGATGGCGTCCCAGAGATCCTGCCATTGTTCGCTGTCGTCGCCGATGCGATAGGAAAGCGCGGCGTTGATGTCGCGAAGGAGATTCCCGTCGGAATCAATGATCTTATCCACGATATTGGCGTCGTAAACATAACCCTCGTTGGCGATGGCGGAAGCGTAGCGCGCGACCGCAATGGGCGTCACGAGCGTAGTGCCCTGGCCGTAGCCGGTACGGATGGTGAGCGTGGGCTTCCATTGGATTTCGTTGAGCAGCGTCACGATTTCGCTCGTCCAGGGCTGCGCGGCGGTGTATCCCTCGGGGATGCCCAGCTCGTCGCTGATGATGCGGCGGATATCCGGGCCTTTGCCGTCGAGTCCGTCGCCGTCCTGCAGCTTCATCAGGCGAAGAGCGCAGGCGCTCACGGCCTTTTCGTCGATTTCCATGCCGCGAAGGCTCACGTATTCGCTGAGCCTCTCGCACAGGCGCCTGTAGATGAGCACCGGCAGGCTCGTCTTCTGGCCGTTGACGGATAGTTCGCCCGCACTGTCGGTCAGTTCGTTGTCAAAAAGCACGTCCTGCCCGCCGCAGATGCCTGCTGCCTCACCCGTAAGCTCGATGTTTGTTCTCTTTGTGAGGCCAAATCTGCCCGCCCATTCGTTGAGCGTATCGATGCCCAGACGGTTGGCCACCTCGCAGAAGTAGAAGTTGCATGAAAACGTAACCGCCTGCGTCAGGGTCAGATTCGCGTGCTCCTCGTGATAGGTCTTCCAGCAGCGCGGCGCGTTAGTTTTTGTGACGGTACCGTCCTCGTTATAAATATAATAATAGCCATTGTCGCCCCTGTCGTTGACGATTTCGTCGATTTCAATCACGTCTTCGGCGACACCCGCAACACCCGTGACCATTTTGAAGATGGAGCCCGGCGCGTAGCGCGCGCTGATCGCCTTGTTGCGAAGCGGCGCCGTCGTCACGGTGCTTCCTTCTTCTAAACCGAGGTACGCCACCTGCTCCGTCGTCAGCCCTTGAATAAACCAGTTGGGATCGTAGGTCGGATACGAGGCCATGGCGTATACCTCGCCCGTCTGCGGATCCATGACGACGATCGCGCCCGTCTGTGCGGTGTCGATCTCCTTGCCCGCGTAGTCTCCCCCCTCATCCTTTTCGATGAGGTCCTTTTCATCCTGCTCGATCTTTAAAACCAGCCGCTCCAGCGCCTTTTCGGCCACCGCCTGAAATTCCGCGTCAAGGGTGAGCATCACGTCGCTTCCGTCCGTCGAAGGGGATTGCGAAAGCTCGCGTATGACGCTGCCGTTCTTGTTGATTTCCACCTCGCGCAGGCCCTGGTGCTCCTTCGTCGCGCCGGTGAGGTAGGCTTCCATGGTGGCTTCAACGCCCGATACGCCGATGAAGTCGTCGTACGAGTAGCCAAGCGCGGTCATGTCGATTAAATGCTCGCCGCTTTCTGAGTATACATAAGCGTCGTTCTCGTCCCTCAGATAATATTCCTCAAGCTCCTCTTTGGCATAGCCCATGTTGACGAGCGAGGATACGCCCACCGTCCCCGCCGTGCGCTGCAGATACCCCAGCACATGCGCCGCAAGCGTGCCGCGCGGATAGATGCGCGTGGTGCTTTGCGCGATCTGTACGCCCACGAGTTCCTCGCTTCGCTCCATGATTTCCGCCACGACCTCCTCGCCCACGTCATAGGCGATGGTGATGGGCTCGTAGGCGCGGTAGTTGTTGAGGTTGACTTCCTGGCGGATCGATATGATCTTCTTCGCCTGCTCGAAGGTATATTCCTCGGGGATGTACCAGCTTTTTCTGAGGTAATTGTAGGTGTATTGAGCCGTGGGCCACTTGGAGAGGTCCCATGTCGAGGGATCCTTCGGATATTGCTTGTAATTATCGTCGTTGATGGTGAAGCCCATGGCCTCGCAGAAGTTCTTGTAGCGCGCCTTTATGGCGGAGTCGGAGGTCACGCGCCAGTCGTAGGTCAATTCACCGTCGCTGCCCATGACGATATAGGAGGTGTCGATGGTCGTGCCACCCTTGTTTTCAATAATATCGATGACCTTGATGAGGGATTCGGTATAGACCGCAGAGTCATAGCGCGTGCGGTTGTCCGCATTGCGCAGAAACTGCACGTTGTAGCAGGTTTCGTCGTAGGCGAGCACCACGCCGTTGCGGTCGAGTATCCTGCCGCGCTCGCCCTTGACGGCGATTTCCTTTGTGGAACGGTTCTCGGCGCTCTGCGCCCACGCGCTGCCCTCCACGATGGTGAGCACGCCCAGCCTGTATACGAGCGCCGCCATGAGGCCGAGTGTGAGCGCCGCCATGATGATGAAGCGAAAAACCGGTTTTTTCATGCCGCACCTCCCGATGCGCTCCTGTCGCGCAGCGCGCGCTTCTCATTGCGCAGCCGGCCCGCCCAGAAGCGCTTCATAATCGCGTGTATGGGCATGCACAGCGCCACCGTCAGGAGCATGCAGGGCAGTATGTACGCGCCGAGCACGTTGAAATATGAATACTCCGCGCCGGAGAGCTTCGCCGCCAGCGCCATGATATGCTCCTTGAAGAGCGCGCCCGCGGCCGCCACAAGCGCCGGAATCACGAGGTTGTCCGCATAGTATTTCTGATAGAAAAAGCCGCCCGCGGCGCCGCACACCATATAGCCGATGGCGCTTAGCCCCACCATCCTCGCATAGAGGACGTCCGCGATGAGGCCTACGACCGCGCCGAATATCGCGCCCTTTTTGCTGCCCAGGAGAAGGCTCATCGCCGCGACCAGCGCGAGCAGCGCATCCGGCCTGGTGCCGCCGAAATTGATTTTTACAAAAAAGACGGAGTCAAGATACATCCCCGCGAGCACCGCCGCGACAAGACAAAACCTCCTCATTGCGCTCCCTCCCCCGCGTCCGCGCCGACGATGACGAGCACCTCTTCCAGATGGCCAAAATCAACCGAGGGCGTGATAATGGCGTTGCGGCTGGTGGCGGAATTCTCCGCCGTCTGCCGCTCGACTTCCGAGACCGTGCCCACGAGTATGCCCTTGGGGAAAATGTCGCTCATGCCGCTGGTGACGATCACGTCGCCCGGGACGAGGTCGTAGCCCGAGGGCAGATAATAGAGTTCAAGCTGATTGTCGCCGCTGACGCTGAAAAGACCGTGCGCGATGCCCACATCCCTCGTGCGCTCCACCATCACGCTCACCTCGCTCGACGTGTCGATGATGGAGGTGACTTTGCTCCACGTCGCGCCCACGTCCGTCACGCGCCCGACGAGGCCGGCGGAGCTCATCACGGCCATGTCCTTTTCAATGCCCTTGTTGCGCCCTGCGTTGATGGTAAAAACCTCGAACCATACGCCCTGGCTGTTACCGATGACCGTCGCGGTGACGTAATTATAATCGCCTATGGTTTCCACATAATTCAAAAGCGCCTTGAGCCTTTCGTTCTCGGCGCGGAGGCGCTCGTTCTCCTCCTCCGCCGTTTCAAGCTGCGCCATGCGCACCTTGAGCTGCTCGAGTTCCTTGTCGGCGTCCGTCGTTTTAAACACCCGCTGGAAAAAACCGATGATCTCATTGGACGCTTTCGCGGCGAAGGTCTGCACGGGCGAAACGACGCTGCCCACCGCGCTTTCAAGCCATGTGACGGAGCGGTCGGCCGACGACGCAAACGCCAAAATGCCCAAGAGCACAATTGCGATGAGCATAATCATAAGAGGTTTATTTTTAAAAATCCTCTTCAATACAAAGCGGCCTTTCGCGCGCACGATAAAGCGCCGGATTTCCTGCTTATTATAATAGTAAGCGCAATCCGGCGCAAGGCGCAGAAGAAAAACGTCACACTATGTTAACTGCGCTTACGCGTATTCCTCGGCGCCGGCGCCCTCGCGGTTGCCAATGATGGAAAGCGCGCCCAGCGCCACGCAGTCGAGCGGTTCCTTTGCGACAAAAACGTTTAAACCCGTTTCATGTGCAAGCAATTTGTCAAGCCCGGGCATCAGCGCGCCGCCGCCCGTGAGCGTAAGGCCGTTGTCCATTAGGTCGGAAGCGAGCTCCGGCGGCGTTTCGCTCAAAACGCGCCGCACGGCGTCCGTAAGCTTCCGGATGACCGGCGCGATGGCGTGGCTGATTTCGCCCGCGTTGAGCACGCTTCGCATGGGAAGCCCCGTTTCAAGGCTCCTGCCGCGCACCTGCATCCTCTCCATGCCGCCAGGAAGCGCCATCGCAAGCGTGAGCTTCACTTCCTCCGCCGTGCGCTCGCCGAGCGAAAGCTGGTATGTTTTGGCGACGTATTCCGAAATGGCGGAATCGATATGCCGCCCGCCGGTTCGAAGGGAAAGCGAGGACGCGATGCCGCCCAGCGATATCACGGCGATGTCCGTCGTGCCCCCGCCGATGTCCATCACTATGGAGCCCACGGGCTCAAACACGGGCAGCTGCGCGCCGATGGCGGCGGCCAGAGGTTCGTCGATGAGCAGCACGTCGCGCGCGCCGACAGCCTTGGCAGCCTCCTCCAGCGCGCGGCGCTCCACCCCCGTGACGCAAAGCGGCAGGCACATCGCAAGCCGCGCGCCGAGCGCGCCGTTTTTGCGGCCGAAAGCCATTTCAAGGAAACGCTTGAGCATTTCCGCCGTCATGGCATAGTCGGCGATTACGCCGTCCCGGAGCGGCCATACGATGTTGACGCCCCCGGGCGTGCGCCCCGCCATGCGCAGCGCTTCGTTTCCGCAGGCGATGACCTCGCGGTTTTCGTCCGCCGTGACGGCCACGGCGCTGGGTTCCCTCACCGTGATGCCGCGCCCCTTGACGGCGATGAGCGTGTTCACCGTACCGAGGTCAATTGCGACGGAGCGTGAAAACATATAAAAAGGATTCAATTGCATAAGCACCCCCATATGGCTTGTATTTGATGGAGAGTCTTTCCTTTTTGTTGATTTGTTATACGCTTGTGTTATACTTATCCGAAAGCGTTTTTTTGGAGGGCAGCATGCAACTGATACTGGCGTCCGGCTCGGCGCGAAGGCGCGAGCTGATGGAGCTGATGGGATATGACTTCACAGTGATCGCCGCTAATGCGGACGAGGACATCGCGCTTTGCGAGCCCGGCGAATACGTAAAAAAACTCGCGCTCATGAAAGCGCGGGAGGTATTTTCAAATCATTTGGACGCGTGCGTGATAGGCTCCGACACCATCGTTTGGCTCAGCGGGGAAATCATCGGCAAGCCGAATGACGAGGCGGACGCCCTTCGCATATTGAAGAAGCTCGCAGGACGCACCCACACGGTCTACACCGGCGTCGCCATGCTTGCGGGCGGGAGCGAAAATGTTTTTTACGACCAAACGGACGTGACCTTCAACGACCTTACCGAAGCGGAGCTTTTGAGCTACATCACCACGGGCGAGCCGCTCGACAAGGCGGGCGCGTACGGCATACAGGGACCGGGCTCCTTCCTCGTCTCTCGCGTGGAGGGCTGCTACTTCACCGTAATGGGCCTACCTAATCCAAAAGTGTACAGAGCCTTGCGGGACGTAGGCGTTTTCCCGCGCTGGATGCGCAAATAAGGTCTGTTTTGCGGCGCAAGCGTCTAGTTTTACCGAACGCATTGACTTGTGGTTAAATTGGAAATATCATCCATTCACAGGCCGCCTTACGCGGCCGGGGTCGAAAGGGTAGCGCAAGGGCTCCGGGGAAAAACTCCGGAGCCCTTGCGTAATATCAAACAAGCAATAGAATTGCTTGTTTGAGTTTGCACGCTTTGCCTAAAATGCTGCGCATTTCCGTGCGGCAAAGCATGAAGCGTGCGAAAGCCTGCGGCTTTCATCCGTTTCGGCGTACATGCCGCCGAAGCCGGAATTAAGTCAAGGGGCTTTGCCCCTTGACAATCCCTAAAGATACTACTAAACGTCGTATTTCTTCAATAGCGCGTCGAGCGCCTCGCGCAGAAGCGCCGCCTCCCCCACGCCCTCGCGCCCGGAAAGCTTCGTCAGGCGCTTGAGCTGCTCGGCGGTGTAATGCGTGGTTTTGGTCACCATTTTATCCTCGCGCGGGAAGCAGACCCTGTTCGACCCGCTCACCTTGCCCCGGTACATCGCACCCTCCGCCTTCCTTATCAGCTCGCCCGATGTGGACGCGTCGTCCGGCGCGGCGGCAAGGCCGACGGTGAAGGTCAGATTCGTTTCGTCGGGCGTTGCGAGCGCATAACCTTCGCGCGCCTTTTCAAGCAGGAGGAAAACCGCTTCCTTTTCATACTCTTCGGGGAACAGGATGGCAAACTCATCCCCGCCGTAACGGTAAAGCGCGGTATTCTCTGGAATGCACGTCTCTAAATACCTTCCGGTTTCAATGAGCACTCGGTCCCCCTCGTCGCTTCCGAAGTTTTTGTTGACCGCGTCGAATTTATCCAGATCGACCATGGCGATAACACAGCCTTTTCCGTTCTCCAGCAGATTGTCGAGATCCTTTGTGAAGCTTTCCCCAACGGGAAAATGAAGCGTTTCATTGACCTTGTTTTTCATTGCGGCAAAATCCCCTTTCCCGAATCATTTGTTTATAGTATTATTTATAAAATAGTATTTGTCAAATATTATTTTATAAAGCTTGCGGACGAAGTATATCCGCCCGCAAGCAAAGCTTTGATTCGGCAAAGAAGCCCTTATTCTCCGCTGACGGCGGCCTCGGCAAAGGAGTTGTCGACAAGCTCCTCAAACGCGACGCGCGCCGTAAGCTCGCCGGAACCGTCAATGATGTCCTGCAGCCTCGTGAAGGCGTCCTCTGTCATGACGGGGGTCTTCATCCACGAGTCGGTGGCGCGATAGGACTTGGCGACGAGGGAGAGCGTTTCAATCGAGGAATCGGGGAAGAAGGGCTGCATGGCCGCCGCCACCTCTTCATCCGTCGCGCTCTGCACCCATTCCTGCGCCTTATAGAGCGCCCGCACGAACGCTTCGCAGAACGCAGGGTCTTTCTCGATGGTTTCCGGCCTCACCATGATGGTGGTATAGGGTACCTCTCCGGATTCAAGGCCCACGTTGGCGACAATGTAGCCTTTGCCTGCCAACTCGAATTCCGAGGCTGTGGGCTCAAAGAGCGTAACGTAATCCCCCGTGCCGCTCTCGAACGCCCCGCCCATGAGGTTGAACTGTATGTTGTTGATAATCGTGACGTTCTCGCCATCCACCAAACCGTGGTTTTTGAGCACATAGGTCAGCGTCATCATGGGCATGCCGCCCGGCCTGCCGCCGATGACGGTCTTTCCTTCCAGATCCTCCCACTTGAAGTCCGGGTCGCTTTCGCGGCCGACTAAAAATGACCCGTCTCTCTTGGTGAGCTGCGCGATGATCATGGGATGGTCTTTCTCGCCCTGATTCGTCACATAGATACCTGTTTGCGTTAGACTTTTGAAAACCGCCTGCCTGCCTTGATGAATATTATCGGTTCCTTTTGATTTTCATCAATATAAATTATAAGCCTGCTTTTCTCCCCTGCCCGTTCGACCACGATTTTGCGTACCAGCGCGCGCGCCATCTCCTCAAGCGTGGCGTCGCAGTCGAGGCTCGCC
>JAEWMV010000082.1 GCA_023393045.1 Bacillota bacterium
TATAATTATATTGTTGGAAACTTATCACACCCGTATGTCCGGCTTTCGCCGGGCGGCAAGCTGTACCGCGTTGCTTATCTGCTGTAACTGTGCAATATCGAAATATAGAATAAAGGTGGCGAGAACATGAATATCAGCACCAAAGGAATCCTCAAAAAGGGTTTGCCGGAGGGGTTTCTTTATGTGGACGAGGTCGTTGAAGACTGCATTGTGGACGCGAAGTACGCGGGTACGGACAACTTTCTCGGCAGGCCCGTTTGCGGCTACAACGCGCCGCTCGTGGTGGTGAGCGAGGCCGTCGCCAAGGGGCTTGTCAAAGCCGCCGCCGCTTTGCGCGAGGCGGGTTATGTGATGAAGTTCTTCGATTCGTACCGGCCGCAGCGCGCGGTGGACGATTTCGTCCGCTGGGGCACGGATCTCGAGGATTGCCGCAGGAAGCCCGTGCACTATCCCAATGAGGAAAAGCGCGCCATGTTCGAAAAGGGCTACATCGCGGTGAAATCCGGCCATAGCCGCGCCTGCGCGGTGGATTTGACGCTTGTGGACGCGCGCACGCATCAGGAGCTTGATACGGGCAGCATTTTTGATTTTATGGATGTGCGCAGCCATCACGGCGCGTCCGGCCTCACCCCGCTCCAGGAAAACAACCGTGTACTCCTTCGCGACGCCATGTGCGACAACGGCTTTAAGCTCTATCATGAGGAATGGTGGCATTACAGCATAAGCCCGGAGCCCTATCCCGGCACCTATTTTGATTTTCCCATCGAATAGCCATTTTTTGATTTGGGCTGCGCGCCGCTGCGGCTTCCGGCCGAACCGTATGTACGCCTGTCCAAAGATAAAAGCATCATAAGGAGGTATCTCATGTTCCCAAACGGCACGCTTTTCACTGCTGACCAGACATGGCCTCTCTTGGCGCTCATGTGCGGATGGGTGGCGCTTTCGATCTGGCTGGAGCAAAAGTACAAATGGGCAAGCAAACTCTCCGGCGCCATACTGGCGCTCATCGGCGCGCTGCTGATGGTCAATTTGAAGATCATTCCCACCAACGCCCCTGTGTTCGACGACTTCGTGTGGGGCATCGCGGTGCCGCTGGCCATCCCCATGCTGCTCATGTCGTGCAATCTCAAAAAGATGTGGAAGGACACAGGCAGGTTCCTTGCCATTTTCCTCATCGGCTCCGTAGGCACGATTGTGGGCGCGATACTGGCGTTTCTCCTGCTCAAAGGCACGAGCCTTGAGAACCTCATAGCGTCCGCCGCGACCATGACCGGCTCCTACATCGGCGGGGGCGTGAACTTCTCCGCGCTCGCGGCGACCTATATGGAGGGCACCACCACCATCGGCTCGCTGACCGTGGCGGATAACCTCCTGATGGCGCTCTACTTCTTCGTATTGCTCGCCATCCCGGCGTGGAAGTTCTTCTACAAAAACTACGGGCATCCCCATATGGACGAGGTGCAGGCCGGCATCAACAAAACCCAGCTCGAACAGGAAAAGACCCGCGCGGCCGCGTTCTGGGGGCGCAAGGAGATTTCCCTTAAGGACATCGCCATCAACGTGGCCATCTCGGCTGTCATCGTCATGATCTCAAAGCTCGTTGCGGGCTGGATCGGCACGCTCATCCCCACAGACAATTTCATCCTCACGCTGCTCAACAGCCTGCTCGGCAGCCAGTATATCTGGATCACCACGCTCGCGCTGCTGTTGGCGACCTTCGGCCACAAGCAGGTTGAAAAAGTCTCGGGCTCACAGGAAATCGGAACGTATCTCATCTATCTGTTCTTCTTCGTGATCGGCGTTCCGGCTTCTATCGGCGCTCTCATTCAGGAAGCGCCCCTGCTGCTGGTGCTCACGGGCGTGATGGTGCTGGTCAACATGCTCTTCTGCTTTGGCTTTGGCAAGCTGTTCAAATTCAAGCTTGAGGAAATCATCCTTGCTTCCAATGCCAACATCGGCGGACCCACCACCGCGGCGGCCATGGCAATTTCGCAGGGCTGGACGAAGCTCATCGGGCCCAGCATGCTCATCGGCACCTTCGGGTACGCCATCGGAACGTATCTTGGTATCATCGTGTACAACATACTCAGCGCCATGTAGCAACCATCCCCGTATCGAACGGCGCGGCCTTGGCCGCGCCGTTTTTGACGCCGTATGAGCCGCCTTTGCTTTCTGGCGAACTGAAAATGTGGTATAATCGCACCGGGTGATTTTTGTATGGGCATCTGCTATATATTTGCGGCTTTGCCTTCCGGCCCGCTCCCTGCGATCGGGCCGGAAGATTATGTCATCGCGGCGGACGCGGGCTACATGCAGCTTGGCGGCATCCGGCCCGACCTTGTCGTGGGTGACTTCGACTCCCTCGGCTTTGCGCCGGAGAATGAGCGCGTCGTGCGGCATCCCGC
The DNA here is from genome assembly GCA_023393045.1 of Bacillota bacterium. GTDB lineage: Bacteria > Bacillota > Clostridia > Christensenellales > CAG-138 > Phil1. The sequence continues at coordinate 2,406 of JAEWMV010000082.1, forward strand.
GAGGAAGGACGACACCGACACGCTGCTTGCAGTGAAGCTGGGGCTGGAAAAAGGCTGCACGCGTTTCGTGATACTGGGCGGCCTGGGCGGGCGGCTGGATCACACCATCGCCAACATCCAGACGCTTTCCTATCTTGCCGCGCGCGGCGCGCGGGGCTGCCTTGCGGGGGAGAGGGAGTGTGTTATCCTGCTGCGCAATGGCGAAGTGCGTTTTGAAAAAAACTGCTCCGGAACGGTTTCCGTCTTTGCCCACGGGGGCACGGCCTATGGCGTAATGGAGGAGGGGCTTGCTTTTCCGCTTACGGACGCGACGCTCACCTGCGATTTTCCGCTTGGGGTCAGCAACGCTTTTACCGGCGTGCCCGCGCGCATTGCCGTGCGGGAGGGACAGTTGATCGTCATCTGGAACGGCCGCGTCTGGGAAAGCGACTTCCTGCGCGAGGGCTAACGGGCGCGCGCCCACTAATATGTTGCGCCAAACATTAAACGCCGCGCTTTTATGGCGCGCACGCAAGCCTGCCCGCCTTTTCATTCTTATGGCGGGCGGTTTATAATAAACTGACTTTGTATAAGCGAAGAACGAGAGTGAAAGAGGTGTGACATATGGTGGATATCGACGCGATTCCGGGCGAACGCTGGTTCCCCAAGGAAACGGGCTTTGAGGAGGATATGCCGCTCTACTGGGGCGATTGGGGCGTGTGCTCCGAGGTGGCGGACCTGAAGGCCGTGCTCATGCGCCGCCCCGGCAGGGAGGTGGAGCGCTTCGTCGCAGCGGACGTGCGCTTTTCTGACGAGCCAGTGGACGTGGAGCTGATGCGAAGCCAGCACGACGCCGTGGCGGATATCTACCGCGCGCACGGCGCGAAGGTCTATTATGTGGAAGAGCAGCGGGAGGACAGGCCCAACGCCGTTTTCTGCCGCGACCTTTTCCTGATGACGCCCGAGGGCGCCATCATTTCCCGTCCGGGCATGGCCGCGCGGCGCGGGGAGGAGCGCTATGTCGCAAAGCGCCTTGCGGAACTTGGCGTGCCTATCGTGCGCACCATTTGCGGCGACGGCCTTTTTGAGGGCGCGAATGCCATGTGGGTGGATAGGCGCACCATCGTTTTGAGCACGGGCGTGCGCTGCAACCGTGAGGGGTATGAGCAGGTCTGCTTTGAGCTGCGCCGCATGGGCGTGACGGACATCATCCACATGCAGCAGCCGTATAGCAACATCCATATCGACGGGCTGATGAACGCCGCGAGCGGGGACATCGTGATGCTCCACGCTTCGCAGATTCCCTATGACGTGGTGGACGCGCTTAAGAAAAAAGGCTATAAAATACTTGAGGCGCCCTCGCAGACGGAAGTGCGCCAGGGCTTCGGCTGCAACTTCGTGGCGCTTCGCCCCGGCCTTGTGGTGATGCCCGCGGGCAACCCGCGCTGCCAGGAGCTGCTCGAGAAGAACGGTGTTTCGGTCATCACGGTGGACGTTTCCGAAATCATCAAGGGCAGGGGCGCGCTGCACTGCATCACGGGATTCTTAAAACGCGGATAAAAAAGCGATTATATTGAACAGAACGCCCCATTTTGGGGCGTTTTTCATACAGTAATTGTCAATTGCCCATTGTCAATTAACCCGGCTGTCCTTCATCGCCGGGTTGTCGATGAGGTGCCCGTGTTCGTCGAAGCGCGAGCCGTGGCAGGGGCAGTCCCACGTATGCTCCTGCTTGTTCCATTGGAGCGCGCAGCCAAGATGCGAGCAGCGCTTGAGCGAAGGGGTGAGGAAATTCACCAGCGTCGAGCCGAGGTTGACGAAAAGCTGTGGGCGCAGCATCGTCCTTTCCGGAGAGAAAACGGGGGCGTAAGGGTTTTCTTTGCCCTCTATAAGATCCGCGATGATGGACGCGGCGGCCATGGAGGTGGTCATGCCCCATTCGTTGAAGCCCGTGGCGACATAGAGGTCGGGCGTATTAGGGCTGTAGCGCCCGATGTAGGGCACGCCATCAAGGCTCATGCAGTCCTGCGCCGCCCACGCGTACTTCTCCCGCGCCTGGGGGAAGTAATGGCGGATGAAGCCGCGCACCTCCTCGAAGCCGCCGCCGCTTGTGCCGGTGCGCCTGTCGCCCCCGCCCACGAGCAGGAGTTTTTCGTAATTGCGCAGGTAAATGCCGTTTTCGCCAGAATCGACATAGGTCGCGCCGAGCTCCGGCGCGTTTTCGAGCGCGACGACGAAGGAGCGCATCTGGTACATTTTCATAAAGTACAGGCCGCGGCTGTTGACGAAGGGGAAGTGCGTTGCGACGATGATCTTTTTCGCCCGGATTTTTCCTTTGTCGGTCACCACGACGTCCCCGTCGATGCGGCGCACGAAGGTATGTTCGAATATGTTGAGGTTCTGCGCCGCGCCGTAAAGGAACTTGAGCGGATGGAATTGGGCCATGCCGGGATAGCGCACCGCGCCCGCGACGGGAAAGGGCAGGCGCGTTTTCGTCGCGAATTCGACGGGCACGCCGAAGCTTTTGAGCGTCTTCGCCTCGCGCTTCAATTCCTCCGCGTCGCAAAGCGAATACATGACGGAGGGAACCTCCTCGAAATCGCACGGTATTTCCCGGGAAAGCGTGCGGAAACGCTCCAGCGCGCGCAGGTTCGCCTCGAGATACTGCCGCGCCTTCTCCTCCCCGAAGCGGCGGATAAGCGTTGTGTAGAGCGTGTCGTGCTGCGCCGTGAGCACCGCCGTCGTGCCCTGGGTGACGCCGGAGCCTATGGTTTTCGCCTCGACGAGCATGCACTCCATGCCCCGCGCGCTCAGTTCCCTTGCGCAGAGCACGCCCGCCATTCCGCCGCCGATGACGAGTATATCCGTCGCCTTTTCCCCCGAAAGCGCGGGGAACTCCGGCTGTGTGATGTTTTCACTCCAAAGGTATTGCATTGCGCCTCCCGAAAAATATCGCTCATACGATAGTATCCGCAAAGCGCGCGCCGCGTATGTGAAGGGCAAATTATGATTCCGGCGTGAATTCCTCCACCGGCATATCGAGAAGCTTTAGCTTATAAACGCTCCACACCGGAACGGGACCGTTGCTGTCCCCGTGCTTCACGAGCCATACCTCGCCATCCATCACGCAAAGCGACAGGCTCTTGTCCATGCCCTCAGCCGTGTACATCAGGCGTGTGCTGTATTTGGCGAGATCAATGACTGGTGAAAACAGGCTTTTATCGCCCTCCCACACATCCGCCGCAATTTCCTCAACATTCCATTCGGAAAAGGTCGTTTCGCTCTTGATCTCATGGCTCACCTCGTCCAGCGTCGCAAAGAAGGTTTCACCCACGCAGTACAAAAGCCCTGTGCCACCGAGCGGAAGATAAGAACTAAAGGGAGACGTATAGAGATTTTCCTCGAAAGCATATACGCCCATGGACATGCCGGACGCGGCGGATTTTCCCGGCAAAGGGCCCGCTTTCACCTTTGGGCTGGTCAGGAAGAAGACCGCGAGCGCGGCGCAGCAGAGCAGGGAAGTGAGTATGATCCAGAACGACGGCTTTTTGTAATGCAAGATGCGCTTGACTCTTCCTTTTATGCCCGTTTCGCTGAATGCCAGCGGGCAGACGGCGGGATACGACTTGCTTTCATTCAAACCGATAAGCGCCGCCAAGTAGGCTTTTTTCGCTTCTCCCGAAAGCACCTTGATCACGCGCTCGTCGCAGGCAAGCTCGATATCCCGGCAGAACAGGATGAAGGCGAGCCAGACAAGCGGATTGAACCAATGCAGCGTGAGTACGGCAAAGCCTATGGGTTTCCACCAATGGTCGAAATGCCGGATGTGCGCCTGTTCATGGGCGAGCACGTGCGAAAGATTATCCTCATCCATACGGAAGGGGATGTATATGAGCGGACGGAACAAGCCCAGCACAAACGGGGCGGCGACCGCCTCGCTCTGATAGATGTTCCCGCTGAGCCGCACGCCCGAGGCGACGCGCCCGCGAAGGCGCAGATAGCTTGCCGCGCCGTAGAGCAGCATTGCCGCCATGCCGGCAAGCCATACGGCCGCGGCAGCGCCTATGACGACCTGCGCGGGATTGACGGAAGCGCCGATTTGGGGCGCGAGCGACGTTTCCAGCGCCGGATTCACATAGGCGTTGAGTGGCGCAATTCCGCTGCGGATGTTCGGCATCTGCGAATATAGGATTTCCTGCGGCACGGTTTCGGCGCTCGGTACGAGGCTTAGCATGCTTTTTATAGAAAACGGAAGGACGAGGCGGAGCCCGGCCATCGCCCATAGAACCAGAGAGGCGGTTTTCGGCGCGTTTTTCAAGAGAAACCGCAGCGCGAACAGGGCAAGGACCAGCCAGCTTGCGGCGATGCTCATATTTAAAACGGAAAGAAACGCGCGTTCCATGTTCATTCCTCCCTGTGCGTCTCAACCAGCGAGCGGAGATGTTGCGCCTCTTGCGCGGAAAGGGACTCATGCTTGGTAAACGCCGCGATGAACGCGGGAAGCGAGCCGCCGAAGCGCTTTTCCACAAGCTCCGTAATTTCGGCAGCCTGCACCTCATCCTTTGAAACGAGTGAAGCAACAATCGCATCCTCGTTGCGGAGCACCCCGCGCTCCGCGAGCCTGCGGATAACCGTATAGGTCGTGGCCTTTGTCCAGCCAAGCTTTTCCTTGCATAGCCCGACCAGCCGCGTGCTGTTCACGGGCTCGTTCTCCCAGAGAATTTCAAGAAAGCGATACTCGCTTTCAAAGACCTTCGGCGCGGCCATACCTTGACCTCCAACAAGTTTAATGCGTTAAACCTAAAATGAGTTTAACGCATTAAACCATAAATGTCAACGCTTTTTTAATTCACATCTCCTGCGCGGTGAGCGGTATCACGCCCTCAAAGAAAACCTCGTCCATAGGGATGCCAAAGGCCGCGCGCATGACCGCGACGATGTCCGTCACGGGCACGACCTGCACGGGCAGGGAGTCGAAGCTTTCCTCATAGTTCGCCTCGGGGATGACGATGAGCTTCGCGCCCGCCTCCACGGCGGCGGCAAGCTTGTCCGCAACGCCGCCCACGGGGCGCACCTCACCGCGCCCGGTCACCTCTCCGGTGAGAGCTAAAAGGGGCACGGGTGGTTTACCGGTGATGGCGCTCATGAGCGCGACGCAAAGCGCGATGCCTGCACTGGGGCCATCCATGGGGATGCCGCCGGGCACGTTGAAGCTGATGTCGTAATCCCGGCAGTCTATGTTGAAGCAGCGAAGGAAGGCTTCGCACGCGGTTTCGGCGGAAACGCGCGCGGTGCCCTTGCGCCGGAGCCTCCTGCCGCGCACCTCAAGCTCCTCCTCCTCCACCATGCCGCCCAAGGAGAGGGTGCCCATGCCGCGCGCGGCGCGCATGGCGCTGCACTCGAGCTCGATGACTGCGCCCTGGCCCGCGCTCGACACGGCAAGCCCTGCGCACACGCCCGCGCGGGGTATGTCGGAAAGCCGCGTCGTAAGCCGCCTTGAATGATGGCACACCTGCGCAACCCAAAGCACATCCGCCTCGCGTATTTTCATGCGCCTTTCCTCCATTGCGGTGCCGCCTGCGAGCTGCACGATGTTCACGGCGTCCCGGCCCGAGGCGCTGTATTGCGCGCACGCGACGACGGCCTCCTCATCCATGGAAAGGCCGATGCGCTGCGCCGCATTGGCGGCGATTTTCATCAGTTCCTTCTGCCCGAGCGGGCGGAAGAAAAGCTCCACGCAGCGCGAGCGCAGCGCGGGGGAAAGCTCCTCCGGGCTCCTTGTGGTCGCGCCCACCAGGCGAAAATCCGCTGGCAGGCCGTTGCGGAAAATATCGTGGATGTGCGGGGGAATGGCCGCGTTGTCGGGCGAATAATATGCGCTGTCGAAAAACACGCGCCGATCTTCGAGCACCTTTAAAAGCTTGTTCATCTGCACGGGATGCAGCTCGCCGATTTCGTCGAGGAAAAGCACGCCGCAATGCGCGCGCGTGACAGCACCCGGCTTGGGCTGGGGCACGCCCTGCGTGCCAAGCGCCCCCGCGCCCTGATAGATGGGGTCGTGCACGGAGCCGATGAGGGGGTCGGCGATGGAGCGCTCGTCAAAGCGCACGCAGGTCGCGTCGAGCTCGACAAACGCGCTCGCCGCGTCGAACGGGGAATCCGGCCTTCTCTTGGCCTCCTCCAGAACAAGCCGCGCGGCGCATGTCTTGCCGATGCCCGGAGGGCCGTAGATGATCACATGCTGCGGGTTGGGGCCGCACATGGCCGCGCGCAGCGCGCGCACACCCTCCTCCTGCCCCACGATGTCCTCCATGTGCAGGGGCCGCGTTTTTTCAGAAAGGGGCATGTTGAGCGCACGGGAGCGCATGGCGAGCAGGTTTTTGAGCTCCCTGTCCTCCTCGCGGGGCTTCGCCTTTGCGCCCGCGGGCTTTTTGGCGATGCCCGCCGCCCTGTTGAACTTTCTTGCCGCAAAATAATAAACCCCGATGCACAGGAGGATTTGCACCAATATCCAAACTGCGATTTCCATGAGAAACCTCCGAACGATCTTCGCTTCTATTGTGTTCGGATTGCCTCATGC
>JAEWMV010000090.1 GCA_023393045.1 Bacillota bacterium
CGGTATGTTCTTTATATCTTAATTCTACGCTTATCTTAATTCCACGCTCTCAAACCGATAGCCCATGGGGGAATCCGCGGCGGATACGAGCGTCACCGCGGCGGCGCACAGCTCGCCGGAATCGGAAGTGCCCGGCACGCCGTAGAGGATCATGCCATAGAGCACAAGGCCGGTCTCGGTGCGCACGGCTTCGTCGATGCGAAGCGACCATATCCCGTGCGGGTGCACGGGCAGCATGTAGTTGTCGCCCTCGAGGAAGGTGCCGTCGCCCGCTTCGGCAAAGTCCGCAGGCAGGGGCGTGGAGAAGTACCAGCCATACGTTTCTTCATATTCCACGCGCACGACGGGGACGTAGAGCGTTTCCTCGTCGCCCCCGGTGAGGGTGAGCGTCATGAAGGCGGTCGCGATGAACGCCGGAGGTCCCGCGGAATCAAAGCCCGCGTACTCCATGCCGCAGGCGGAAACGAGCGTGTCGAGCGGGCCGCGCAGGGCCTCGTACTCCTCGAGGGAAAGCACCGTGCCCACCACGTCCGGATAGAAGGCGGCGCGGTCCATGAGGAAAACGAGCATGCCGTCGGCCTCCTGCGCGAGCGTGCCGGGCGCGGCCACGAGGCCGTAGCCCTCCTCCGTCACGAAAAAGCCCGCGTACAGGTCGAGCGCGGCGGGGATGTCGTCGAGCGTGATGTCGCCGTAATAGGCGCCGCGGTTGGCGTCGATGAGGTTATAGACCTGCTGCGCGGCCACGGCCTCCACCTCGTAGATGCCCGTCACGGACGCAAGCGACGCGCGGGCGCCGTCGGGACCCAGCACCAGTATGCGCGGGAGCAGCTCCTCGTCACCGCCGAAGGAGGTGAACTCATAGAGATAAACGTTCACGTATTCGCCGATGCGCTCGGCGCGGCATTCCACCCGCGTATAGGGGACGACGCCGTCTCCGGCTCCGTCCGCAAAAGGCAGCCGCTCCGCGCTCACGCGTTCGAGCAGCTCCTCCTCGTAGAGCGCCACCTGTTCGTTCATGTTCTCAAAGGCGGGGAAGGTGTCGGAAAATACGGGCAGCGCGTAATCGAGGCGGAACTGGGCGTTTTCTTCAGTTGCGTCCTCGGGATAGAGCACGGTCTTTTGCTCAAAGCTCACGCCGTCCGCTTCGCTCAGCGCGCCCCCCTCCGGGGTCGCGTCCGGCAGGACGCCGCTGGGAAGGACCGTGTCCGTTTGGGAAGGGGTGGTTTCGCCCGGCGCGGGCGTGCCTTCGCCCAAGTTTTGCGCGGGGGGAGCGGTTCCAATGGAAATCCCCTCGCAGCCGGATGCGGCTATGGCCAGCACGAGCGCGATAAGCGCCGCCGTGATTCGATAAAATTGATACAATCGGTTTTTCATGAGTACAACTTATCACAACATGCACATGAAGACAACTGAATTATTTGTGACATATGGCGTGTTGCATTGCGAAAAAACTGGATATGATTGTATAATAACATCAAAGAGCGGATGATATGGAGGGATTATGTCGAATACCGTGACACCCGAAATGATAAAGATACTCAACAGCGGGGACCAGCGCGAGCTTCGGGCGTTCCTCACCCTGTATGCGCGGCCCGTGTACGAGCGCGCGCTCACGATAACGGGGGATGAGACCGACGCGCGCCGCGTGACCCGCCGCGTGATCGCCCAGACGGCGCTGCTCGCCGCCAAGGGCGGGCTCGAGGAGGATGTGGACGCGCAGCTCATGAAGCTCACCGACGCCTGCTGCAGCGAGGACATCTTTTTTGTCAAGCTTGTGGACGACACCATGCAGGAGCTGACTTCCCGTCCCATGAGCGAGTGGGACAAGCCCGACCTGCGGGAGAAGGACCTCCCCGGCGCCGCCAAGAGCGCCGCGGACTTGGACGAACCCGTGTTCGAGGCGCGGCGGCCCGAGCCGGAAGTTGAACAGGCCGTCCGCTATGAGAGCGTTTGGCCGGAGGAAGTTGTGCCCGCGGCCAAGGCCGCGCCCGCGTATGTTTCCGACCTTGCCCTGGAGGATGGGGAGGACGTGCCCGACCTGTTTTGTGAGGAGGAAGAGGAGCTTGAGGAAGGCCGCAAGACCGGCCCGCTGCTCGTGGTGGTGATATTCACCCTCGCGCTCGTGACGATGGCGCTCGTGTGGGTGCTGCTCGTCAAGCTCATGTACCTCGGCGTGCTGCCCAAGTTCGACTTCGGCTTCGCGGCGTGGTTCAATTCTCATATATTTCTTCTCTATTAAATTACGTTGCATCCATTGCCTTTGGATATGATATAATAATCGCAGGAAGGGGGCGACGGCCGAATGGATTTTATCATGCAATACATCATGGGCTGGCACCTCGCGGCGCTTATATGCCTGATACTGGGCCTTGCGCTGATGGTGTTTGAAATGTTCACCCCCGGCATGGGCGTGCCGGGCATACTGGGCTTCTGTCTCTTGATCGCGGCCATTGTGCTGCGCGCGGACACGTTTGCCAACGGGGCGCTCACGCTTGCCATCATACTGGTGCTCCTGGGCGCGGCGGCGTTCTTCGTTTTCCGCTCCTTCAAGAAGGGGCTCCTCTCACGCTCTCCCATTATATTAAAGGAGAGCATCGGGGAGAGGTCCACTTCCCTCTCCGATGCAGACATGCAGCAACTCGTGGGGCAGGAGGGGGTCGCGCTTACGGCGTTGCGCCCGTCCGGCAACGCCGTGTTCAGCGAGCGGCGGCTTGACGTCGTATCCGAGGGCGAGTTCATCGCCAAGGGCGCGAGGATCGTGATCATCCGCGTGGAAGGGCTGCGCGTGCTGGTGAAGCTCGCAGCAGCCGGCGCATGATACACTTTTGCAAAGCCTGCGGCACGCTCTATAACGACAAGGCCGGCACGTGCCCCAGATGCACCTCGCGCAAGCTGCTCGAGGAAGACCCGGGCGGCGGCGCGGTGAACCGGGGCATGAGCGAGGAGGAACTTGCGCGCGCCCGCCGCAGTTCATGGATCGGCATACTCGTGGGCGTACCCCTTTTCATCGGCGCGATCTATCTCATCTATTTCTTAATCAATTTGCTGGGGAGCTGACCCCGGCAGCCCAATAAGAATACCGACAGGAGGAAATGATAAATGGAAGGTGTAATTCTCGCAATCGTCATCATCGTGGCGGCAATCGTTTTTCTCGCTATCTTCTTCAGCTTCGTGCCCCTCGGCCTGTGGATTTCCGCCACCGCCTCCGGCCTCAAGGTGGGCATCTTCCAGCTTGTGGCCATGCGCATCAGGAAGGTCGTTCCCAGCCGCATCATCAACCCGATGATCAAGGCCACCAAGGCGGGGCTTTCGATCCCCCTCAACAAGCTTGAGGCGCACTACCTCGCGGGCGGCAACGTGGACCGCGTGGTCAACGCCCTCATCGCCGCGCAGCGCGCGGGCATCCCGCTCGATTTTGAGCGCGCCTGCGCCATAGACCTCGCCGGGCGCGACGTATTGAACGCCGTGCAGATGAGCGTCAACCCCAAGGTCATCGAGACCCCCGTCATCGCCGCCATCGCCAAGGACGGCATAGAGCTTCGCGCCAAGGCGCGCGTGACCGTGCGCGCCAACATCGACCGCCTCGTGGGCGGCGCCGGCGAGGAGACCATCATCGCCCGCATCGGCGAGGGCATCGTCACCACCGTCGGCTCCTCGAACAGCCACAAGGATGTGCTCGAGAACCCCGACCTCATCTCCCAGACCGTGCTCAACAAGGGGCTCGACGCGGGCACCGCGTTTGAAATCCTTTCCATTGATATTGCGGACGTGGACGTGGGCCGCAACATCGGCGCGCAGCTGCAGATCGACCAGGCCGAGGCGGATAAGCGCATCGCCCAGGCGAAGGCGGAGGAGCGCCGCGCGATGGCTGTCGCGCAGGAGCAGGAGAACAAGGCCGAGGTGCAGGGCATGCGCGCGCGCGTCATAGAGGCCGAGGCCGAGGTGCCCCGCGCCATCGCGTCCGCTTTCCGCGAGGGCAAGCTGGGTGTAATGGATTATTACAACATGCAAAACGTCATTTCGGATACGAAGATGCGCGAGTCCATCGCAGGCACCTCGCATACCGAAAAGAAGGAATAAAGCGCACGCTGCGTACCCTGAAGGAAAGGGGGTGGAGCTATGGAGACGATCATCATCATTGCGGTTGTGATTTTTATCATCAACGCAATCATCGGCAGCCAGCAAAAAAAGCGCCGTCAACAGGACGCGCGGCCCGCGCAAAGGGATCCCCGTCAGATTTCTATAGAAGCGCAGCTTGAGGAGCAAAGGAGCGCCGCCGAGGCAGAACGCCGCCGCACCATGCAGCCCACTGTGCGCACCACGCTCGCATCCCGGCAACCCGGCTGGCGTTGCGTCTGCGGCAGGGACAACGGTACGGGATCGACGTACTGCGTCAAGTGCGGGCGGCCGCGTGAGGAAGGCCAGACCGGGAGCTTGTATTACGATTCCGGCGAGGGCCGCTCCGCCGCGGGCGATACGGAAGGCTATTCCACCGAGGGCCGCCGCGAAGGCAAAACGCTTGCCGTCGCCAAGTCCAGCCTGCGCCATGCGGTCAAGTCCGTGACGGAATCACGCCATGCGCACACCGAATCGAGCATGACCGGCATACAGCAAGAGTGCGAGGAGGATTACGATCCGCACGCGCGGGACAGCTACGATCTCGGCGGCGAGGACGCGTATGCTCTTGCGAGCGACGCGCAGGCGATGCCCTACGGCATTGCGCTGCGCGGGGGAGAGGACCTCGCGCGCGGCGTGCTCTATGCGGAGATACTCGGCAAACCCAAGGCCTTAAGAGGCCGCTGAAAGAACGAAACCAAAGAAATATATAAACGGAGGGAAACCCATGCCCATACCCACCCCGCACATCAGCGCGAAGGAAGGGGATTTTGCCAAAACCGTGCTCATGCCGGGCGACCCGCTGCGCGCGAAGTTCATCGCCGAAAACTTTTTTACAAACGCCGAACTCGTCAACAACGTGCGCGGCGTGCAGGGCTATACGGGCGAGTATAAGGGCAAGCGCGTATCGGTCATGGCAAGCGGCATGGGTATGCCCGCAATAGGCATCTATTCCTTTGAGCTTTTTCACTTTTACGGCGTGGAGAACATCATCCGCGTGGGCAGCGCGGGCGCGATCAACCCGGAGATGCCGCTCAGGAGCCTCGTCATCGCCATGAGCGCGTCCACCAACTCCAATTTCGCCGCGCAGTACCGGATGCCGGGGCTCGTTGCGCCCACGGCGAGCTGGACGCTCGTGAAAAAAGCGGTGGAGCAGGCCGAAAAGAGGGGGCTCGTCTACAAGGTGGGCAACATCCTCTCAAGCGACACCTTCTATGACGATGCGGGCCGCACCATGGAATGGGGACGCATGGGCGCGCTTGCGGTGGAAATGGAGGCCGCGGCGCTCTATCTCACGGCCGCGCGCGCGGGCAAAAACGCGCTTTGCGTGTGCACCATTTCGGATAGCCTCGTCACCGGCGAGGAGTGCACCAGCGAGGAGCGGCAGAACACCTTCACCGCCATGATGGAGCTTGCGCTCGAAATCGCGTAGCGGAAAAAGCGAAGCGCGCGAAACAAAACAGAGCATATATAAAGGATGAAGCGCGAATTCCGTTTGACGCTTCATTCTTTATTTTTATGGTTGAAGCGTGCGTGGACGGCGAAAAGAGGATGCCGCGCTTGCGCAAAACGTAAACAAATCATGACCGCAGAAAGTATTGCGCCGAAACCGAGGCGCAAAAAACATCCGCTTTGCGCCGTGTTCGGCGTTTTGACGCGCATGCGCAAAAACGCGATGGAAATTCGGCCAGGAAAAGACAGGTTGACTTCTTTAACTGTAACAGTTATAAATACAGTATCAAAAATGATTGGAGGTCAATTTGATGAAGTCAACGGACAAGATGAAAAAGTTCATAACGCTGCGCAACGCCGTCGTGGCGGCCGTGCTTGCGATAATGCTCACGCTCGCGGGGTGCGCGGGGAACAACGTGGTCGATCCCGATCTCGCCCAAACGCCTGAAACGACGCAGGAAGCGGCGCAAACAACGTCCGAGGCGACGCTTTTTGACGCGCAGGAATCCCTCGTCCCCGCGTCCGGTGAGGAGGCGACCACCGCGCAGCCCGAAGAAACGGCGGCGGATTTAGAGCAGGGCAGCCAGTCCGTGCAGCAGGGCAATGCCACGGCCACGCAAAAACCCGCTTCAAACGGCAAAGGCGGCGCAAGCGCGACGCCCGCCGCAACGGTGAAACCCACGCCCACGCCCGCGGCGAGCGCAAAGCCCACCGCGACGGCAAAGGCTACCGCTACGCCGGCTGCGACCGTGAAGCCGACCCCGACGCCCACCGCAAAGCCCACGGTGAAACCCACCGTGAAGCCGACCGTGAAACCTACGGCAACGCCCACGCCTACGCAGAAGCCTTCCGCCAACCCGATGTTCGGCGACTTCAGCGCCAAGGATGTGAAAGGAAACACGGTGACAAACGACGTGTTTTCGGGGTATGATGTAACCATGGTGAACATTTGGGCCTCGTTCTGCGGGCCGTGCGTGGAGGAAATGCCAAGCCTCGCTTCGCTCCACAGCGAGTATAAGAGCAAGGGGCTGCAGGTCGTGGGCATCATACTGGATGCGACGGACAGCAAGGGCAACGTCAACAACAGCACCTTGGGTGACGCCAAGGACATCATCGCCCAGACCGGCGCGAACTATACGCACATCATCCCCACCGCGGCGATGTTCGGCGCATACCTCAAGAATGTTTCCTCCGTGCCCACGACGGTGTTCGTCAACAGTCGTGGCGAGAAAATCGGCAAGACCTACGTCGGCTCCAAGAGCAAGGCCGAATGGGCCAAGATATTCGACGAGGTTTTGAAGTCGGCGCAGGGTTAACGAAAAAAACATAAATCGCGGATGGAGGGTTTTGGGATGAACGGTGATTTCGCCGTGGCGGTGCACGCGCTGGTGTTCCTCTGCCACAGGAAGGAAACGCTCGCAAGCGACGTGCTCGCAAAGAATATCTGCACCAACCCCGTGCGGGTGCGCAAGGTGATGGCAAAGCTTCGCCGCGCGGGGCTGGTGGACGCGCGCGAGGGCAAGCGCGAGGGGGGCTATAGGAGCCTTGCGGACGCGATGGACATCCCCCTCTCGAAGATACTGCTGGCGCTTGGGGACGATTGCGTCACGCCCACATGGCGGTCGGGGAGCGAGGAGGAGGATTGCCTCATCTCCACCGGCATGGCGGGCGCGCTCGACGAAGTTTACGCAAAGCTCAACGAGGGATGCCTGAAAACGCTCGGGGAAATCACCGTGGCGGACATATCCCGGCGCATATTCGAAAAGCGCGGGAAATAGAACGGTAAGGTTTCATGCCCGCAGTTACACAAATCCTTGCATACGAACCAAAAACATTTAGCCCTGAAACTACTTGCTTCGGGGCTAAATATGTTATAATCTCTATAAGCCGATATTTTATCGCGCATTTTGTTTTTTGTTGTATTATTTTGAAATGGAGATAGATTGCCATGAAGGAATTGCAGCAGCGAATCGTACAGGAAGGCAGGGTGCTTCCGGGCAACATCATCAAGGTGGACGGGTTCCTCAATCACCGCGTGGACATGAAGCTCATGCGCAGTATGGCAAAGGAATTCGGCCGCCTTTTTGATTTGACGGGCATCACCGCGGTGCTCACGGTGGAGGCTTCCGGCATCGCGCTTGGCGCGGTGTGCGCGGAGGAATTCGGCGTGCCCATGATCTACGCCAAAAAGGCCAAGAGCGACAACATCGAGGGCGGGCTTTATCACAGCGACATCTATTCCTATACGTATAAAAAGAAAGTTACGCTCATCATGAGCCGCCAGTGGCTCGACGCGTCGGACAAGGTGCTCATCATCGACGATTTTCTCGCCAATGGCGAGGCGCTGCGTGGGCTTGTGGACATAATAGAACAGGCGGGCGCGCAGCTCATCGGCATCGGCGTCGCCATAGAGAAGGGCTTCCAGCCCGGCGGCGCAAGGCTGCGCGAGAACGGCGCGAATCTGCATTCGCTCGCCATCATCGAGCGCGCCGACGAAAACGGATTTACATTCCGCGAGGAGAATTAAAGCATGGAAAGGGTCGTCGTTCTCGATTTTGGGGGCCAGTACAATCAGCTCATCGCGCGCCGCGTGCGCGAGGCGGGCGTGTACAGCGAGCTTTTGCCCCATACCTCGTCCATAGAGCGCATCAAGGGAGACGCGCTCTCGGGCATCATCATGACGGGCGGGCCGGACAGCGTGTATGCGCCGGACGCGAAGGCCTGCGACGACGCGGTGTTCGCGCTTGGCGTGCCGGTGCTGGGCATCTGCTACGGCATGCACTACATCGCCAAAGTCATGGGCGGCGCGGTCGCACCGGCGGACGTGCGCGAGTATGGCCGTACGAGCATCAACATGCAAAAGCATCCCCTGCTCGAAGGGCTTGATTCCGGCATCGTATGGATGAATCACAATGACTTCGTAAGCGTCTGCCCGCCGGGCTTTCACCCCATCGCCTCGACGGACGCCTGCCCCGTGGCGGCCTTTGCCAACGACGAAGCACACCTGTACGGCATACAGTTCCACGCGGAGGTGGCGCACACCCCCAAGGGCAATCTCATTTTTTCCAACTTTTTGAAAAACATCTGCGGCCTCGCCTGCGATTATTCGCCCGCCGGGCTTGCGGACTCGCTCATCGCGGATATACGCGCCAAGGTGGGCGCGGAGCGCGTGCTGGGCGCGCTTTCGGGCGGCGTGGATTCCTCCGTGGCGTCGGTGCTCGTGCATCGCGCCATCGGCGATAAGCTCACCTGCATCTTCGTCGACCACGGCCTTTTGCGCCATAACGAGGCCGAGGAGGTCATCGGCTTTTATCGCGATAAATTGAACCTCAACATCATCGCCGTGGACGCGAAAAAGCGTTTTCTCGACAGGCTTGCAGGCGTCACCGAGCCCGAGCACAAGCGCAAGATCATCGGCGAGGAGTTCATCCGCGTCTTTGAGGAAGAGGCGAAGAAATTAGGCGGCGCGCAATGGCTGCTGCAAGGCACCATCTATCCGGACATCATCGAATCCGGCACGGCGACGGGCGCTAAGATCAAAAGCCACCACAACGTGGGCGGCCTGCCCGAGAATGTGGATTTCAAGGGCATCGTGGAGCCGCTTCGCATGCTTTTTAAGGATGAGGTGCGCGCGCTCGGCGAGTCGCTCGGCATCGCGCACGAGCTCGTGTGGCGCCAGCCCTTCCCCGGGCCGGGCCTTGCCATCCGCGTAATCGGCGAAATCACCGAGGACAAGCTTGCCATCCTCCGCCAAAGCGACTATATCCTGCGCCAGGAGCTTGCCTGCGCGGGCCTTTCCGAAAAGGTTTGGCAGTATTTCACCGTCTTCACCGGCATACAGACCGTGGGCGTGATGGGCGACCTTCGCACCTATGATTACGTCATCGGCGTGCGCGCCGTCACCTCGAGCGACGCCATGACCGTCGAGTGGGCGGAGCTGCCCTACCCGGTGCTTCGCCGCATTTCCGAGCGCATCATTGGCGAGGTGCCCCACGTCAACCGCGTGGTGTACGACATTACGTCCAAGCCCCCGGGAACGATTGAGTGGGAGTAAAAACGAAAATCCCGAATTACTTGGTAAATCAAGCGATTCGGGGTTTTATTTTGCAGATTGATAGCATTTTGATAGCAGATAAATCCCAAAGTGTGTTTTAGACAGTTGTTCCTGGCGGCTTACGCCACTGTTTCGAAGGAGTCTCTCCCGCCGTCTGCGGCCAATTGAGTTTCCATTCCATATATTCGGCCTTGCTGATCGTTCCATCGGCAAGGTCTTTTTTTCGTTCTTGCCATTCACCCATAAAATCATCAAGGAGGTGAGCATTGAAGTTAACCGCAATGTGTTTTTCGGGGGAGTAGGGGTCGCTGTTGTCGATGATCTCATGTAATTGCATAAGATAATGCTCGTCCAGTTCAAAGAGCGTATACATGACATCCTCGGCAGAATAAAGAGTAGGCTCGTAGAGGGAACGGTAGTTTACATTGAGAGCCTCGGCAATCTTGCGGAGCATATCCTCTTTCGGCGTCCTCGTGTTGGATTCGTATTGAGCAATACGAACATCGGCAGTGTTTCCATCAAAGCCAATGGCAAGCCCAAGTTCCTTTTGCGTGAGCTTGCGAAAATTGCGGGCTCGCTTGATTCGTTCCCCGATAGCCATAGGCAGTACCTCCCGAAAAAACGGACAAACAAATATGTTTTAGTATAGCACGAGACAAAATTGAGGTCAATCCATGTTTTAACAAAAAAGTTTAACTATTTATCTGCAATCCGCTTGACATAGCATATTTGTTTAGTATAATATAAGGGCGAATACCAAACATATATGTTTAGCTGTGGG
>JAEWMV010000115.1 GCA_023393045.1 Bacillota bacterium
GGCGTGTCCTCTATATCGGACAGCGTCACGCTGGTCGTCTCGGAGGAAACGGGCGTGATCTCCTTTGCGCGCGAGGGCAAACTCGTGCGCTATATCGACCAGAAGGCGCTTAAAAACCTGCTCGAATCCATTTTCGTAAAGAAGGTTGAGGCCGCGTTCAACCTGCGCAGGCGGAGGAACAAAAATGAAAAATAAGGAAAAATTCACCGCCCTGCTCAAACAATGGGTCAAGGATCTTTTTACAAAGCGCATCGCGCTCAAAATCGTGTCCCTCATGTTTGCCATGCTCCTTTGGGGCTATGTGCTCATGATGCAGGACCCCGAGCGCACGAAGACGGTTTCAAACGTGAGCGTGAGCATCGAGGGCGAGGCGGATTTGCTTGCGCGCAAGCTTGTGATCCGCGGCAACAAGCGCTTTGACGACGTTGTGGTGAAGGTCAAAACCCAGCTTACGCAGTACGCGGACCTCAATGTGGACGATATCACGGCCACCATCAACCTTGCGGGCATCACGGACAAGGGCACCTATAAGGTGACCGTGAGCGCGAAATCCTCGACGGGCACGGTCATATCCACATCGCCCTCGCAGGTGACCATAGAGGTTGACGACCTTGTCACGCGCGGCATTCCCGTGGAAATTAAAACAGCGGGGACTCTCCCCGAAGGATACTGGGCGGGGACGCCCGTCATCGGCCGCTCCGAAATCACCATCGAAGGCGCGGCGCAGGATATCGAGCTGATTGAGAAGGCCGGTGCGGAGATCGACCTTTCAGGCTTGGAGGCGAGCGTCAACCGCTCCACGCTCCTCACGCTCTACGACGCAAACGGCGACGAGGTGCCTTCGGATGCGCTCCACGGCACGCTGCCCTCCGTTATGGTCAAGCTCGAGGTAACGCCGATGAAGGAGGTTCCCGTGGATGCCGCGAGCGCGCTTTTGGGCGCGGACGACCTGCCGCCGAATTTCGAGCTTGTGAGCTATGCGATCGTTAAAGGGCCCGACACCGTGCGCATCATCGGGGATGAGGACGCGCTTGCCGCGGTGGATTCCATCGCGCTCGAGCCTATCGACATTTCCGGCTCGAGGGAGAGCATCCAGCAGGATTTCATGATGGTCTTGCCAGAGGGGGTGACGCTGCTCGACTCCGATACGGTGGAATTGTATATTGAAATCCGCGAAAAGAGCGCCAGCGCCTCGTTTATGGAACTGCCCATCGACGTGCGCGGCCTGAACAGAAAATTGAAGGCGACGCTCAGCCAGGAGGCGGCGGATGTCGTGATCTCCGGCAGAATCAGCCTCGTCAACATGCTCGAGCGGGACGATGTGACGCTCTATGTCGACCTCACCAACTACGCCGCGGGCGTGTACGACGTGCCGCTCTATGTGGAGCTGCCCAAGGACGAGATGACGCTGGAGCTCACCAAACTCCTCTCCATACAATTTGTCAGGGTGGAGATCGAGTAACATGGCCGTGACGATCAAGGGAATCAGGCTTCCGCTCTCGGCGGATGAGTCCTCGCTCAAAACGCTTGGGGCGAGGGCTCTTGATATAGGCGAGGGCGGGATAGGGACCCTTCGGGTCAAGCGCGTTTCTCTGGATGCCAGAAGGAAGAACGACATTTTCTTCGACTACACGCTCGAGGTTGCACTCGCTGAAAAGGACGAGGCAAGGGCGATAAAAGCGGGCAGGGCGGAAATTGCGCACGCGCGCACTGCGTTCATGCCGCATATGGGCGAAAAAAAGCTGGACGCGCCCGTCATCGTCGCAGGCCTTGGCCCGGCGGGGCTTTTCGCCGCGTACGCGCTTGCGCGCTTCGGCTACAGGCCGCTCGTACTCGAGCGCGGGAAATGCGTTGAACAAAGGCAGCTTGACGTAGACCGCTTCTGGAAGAGCGCCGCGCTCGACACCGAGAGCAACGCGATGTTCGGCGAGGGCGGCGCGGGCGCGTTTTCGGACGGAAAGCTTACCACGCGCATCAAGGACCCTCTCTGCGAGGACGTGCTGGAAACGCTCGTGCGCTTCGGCGCGCCTGAGGAAACCGCAGTTCAGGCCAAACCCCACATCGGCACGGACAAGCTTTGTGGCATCATTTCCAACATCCGCAGGGAAATCGAGCGGCTGGGCGGCGAGGTTCGCTTCAACACCAGGCTTTGCGGCCTTGAAAGCCGGGACGGCGCGCTTGCCGCCGCACGCGTGCGAACCCCTGCGGGAGAAGAACGGCTGCCCTGCCGGGCGCTGCTGCTCGCCGTCGGCCAGAACGCGGACGACACCTATGAGATGCTCTTTGCTTCGGGCCTCGAGATGCTCGCGAAACCCTATGCGGTGGGCGTACGCATCGAGCATCCGCGCGAGCTTATAGACCGCTCCCAGTTCGGCGCGCACATGGGGCACCCGCGGCTCGGCGCGGCCGAATATCATTTTGCGGAAAAGTCCGGCGGCAGAGGCGTGTATACATTTTGCATGTGCCCGGGCGGCAGCGTCATTGCCTGCGCGAATGAAAAAGGGCGCGTGATCGTCAACGGCATGAGCGAGCATAAGCGCGACGCGGAGAATTCCAACGCGGCCATCGTGGTGCAGGTGGACGAGCGGGATTTCCCCCCGGGGCCTCTGGGCGGGCTTGCCTTCAGGCGGGAGCTTGAGCGCGCGGCGTTCGTTGCGGGCGGCAGTGATTATTGCGCGCCCGCGTCGACCTACGGCGCGTTTTCATCGGGCATCATGCCCTATAGCTTCGGCAGCGTCACGCCAAGCTATCTTCCGGGCGTTACGCCCTGCGATTTGAACGGGCTGCTCCCGGACTTCCTCGCGCGGGGTGTGAAGGACGCCGTAAGCGCATTCGGGCAGAAGCTGCGCGGCTTTGACATGGACGACGCGGTTTTAACCGCCATCGAGAGCAGGACGAGCGCGCCCCTTCGCATCCTGCGAAACGAGCTTGGCGAGGCGACGCGCATGACGGGGCTCTACCCCTGCGGCGAGGGCGCGGGCTATGCGGGCGGCATCGTCAGCGCGGCTGTGGACGGCATGCGCGCCGCGGAGCGCGTCATGGCGCTCTATGCCCCGCTTTTACAATGATTGGATAATATGGTAGAATTCGATATGGACATGAGAAAAAACAAGCATCGCATCATAAAGCGCCTCGCGCTTTGGCTGATTGCCCTCATGCTTTTTACTTTCGCCTGCGCGTGCAGGCCCGAAGAGCCGGATGAAGGGGATCAGATCGATTTGTCCGACCCGTCCGGCGCAGAGAATATCGTCACGGCGGCGCAGCTGCTTCTGGCGCTTGAAGAAGGCAATTCCGACACGCTGACGCTGAGCGCCTCCATAGACCTTGGGGACGAGATGCTCAAACTCGACGAAGAGAATGCCTCTCTCACCATCATCGGCAACGGCAACACCATTTCCGGCAACGGGGATTGCATCATACGCCTCGCAAGCGGCTGCAGTCTGACGCTTGAGGACATTACCCTCAACGCGGGTTCCAACGCCATAGGCTGCCTCGGCGGCGCGTCGATTGCGGGCAGCGCCACCATAAAGGCCGTCGCCCATGCGATCTATTCCATGGGGGACGTGCGCGTGGGCGGTGGAAGCAGGCTGTTTATATCAAGCAATGTGGGCAACGGCATCAATGCCGTCGGTCTTGAACTCAAGGAGGACGCGCGCGTGCGCGCAGAGGGCGGGCTTGGCGGCGTGAGCGTCACGCGGGACGGCATCGTGTTAAACGTTGGCTCCGTGCTCGATTCCAATACAAACGAAAACTACAACGCGCTCAAATGCGAGGGAACGCTCGTCATGTACGACGGCTCCAAGCTCATCGTCAAAAACAACGGCGAGTATCACGGCGCGGAAGTGTCCGAAATCATCGTCGAGGGAACGGTGGGCATCGAGGCGCAGGGGGGCTCCAAGGGAGTGGGCCTTTTCATGTTCAGGATTGACGAGGCCATCAATGTCGTGGGCTACTGCGAGCCGGAGCTTCGCTTCGAGGTGGGCAACGGCGGCATTTCCTTCTATGAAAGCGCATCCGAATTCCCGACGCCGACACCCCCGATGGAAACGGAGGAAACGCCCTCCTGACTACACGCTCTGAGGAGGAGGCATGGGCAGACAGACGCAAAGGAAAAGCTTTCGCGCGATACGCCAGCGCAAGTACAGGGCAAGGAGATTTTTCGTCCTGCTCGTGCTGCTTGCCGTGATCGGCGGCCTGACCTGGCTTTTGACGGCACTGCTCTCCGAGGACGGCCTTGGCGGCGGCGGGCAGAAGAACACGCCTTCCCCGAGCCCATCCGCCCAGATACAGCTTTCGCCCACGCCCAGCCCCACCGCGACGCCGCAGCTGCCCGAAACGCTTCGGGTCACGCCCATGGACGAAGCGGCGCTTGCGGCGCTCGGCTTTTCCTCCGAAATCATGTACGACAGGGAAAATGTGACCAGCTTCACGCGGGAGGATACCATAAACTTTCCGCGTTCCGATGCATACACGCAACTCAAGGGCGTCATCACCTTCGGCGGCAACAATTACAGGAACACCTTCACCTACGGCACGCAGAGCGTGACGCAAAAGACCCTCACGCGCGTTTGGGAGGCCGATACGGGCGGGTTGAATACCGAGGAGGGTTATTGGACGGGCACGGGCTGGACGGGCATGCCCATCATCATCCGCTGGGAGGACGACGTGCGCCCCCTGCTTGGCGTATACGACGAATTCAAGAACAAGGCGGATTTTACCGAGGTCATTTATCCCGCCATGGACGGCAAAATCTATTTCTTCGAGCTTTCCTCCGGCACGCCCACGCGCGCGGCAATCAACCTCGGCGTCGTCACAAAGGGCACGGCCACGCTGGATCCGCGCGGCTATCCGCTGCTCTATACGGGGCAGGGGATAACTTCCGAGAACAGCGAGGGCAGCACGGGCGCATGGTTCCGTGTGATTTCCCTCATTGAAAATAAGGTGCTGTGGACCTTCGGCGGCAAGGACTATTTCTCTTACCGCGTATGGCAGGCGTACGATTCCTCCGCGCTGCTTGCCGCGGACGCGGACACGCTCGTCACGGGCGGGGAGAACGGCGTGATGTACAGCGTAAAGCTCAACGCCAGCTTCGATAAGGCCGCGGGCACAGTTTCCGTGAATCCCGGGCCGCTTGCCAAATACCGCTATAGCGCGAGCGGCTACGGCGAGTCGGAATCGTCCCGCTGGTGGGGCATCGAAAACTCCATTGCCGCGTGGCGCAACTACGTCTTTTTCACCGACAACGGCGGCCTTCTCCAGTGCGTGGACATCAATACGCTCGAAACCCAATATGTCGTGGACGTGACGGATGACAGCGATGCGTCCCTCGTCATCGAGGAGGACGCCGCCGCGAATACGTTCTATCTTTATACCGCCAACGAGGTGGATAAGCAGTCCGGCATTGAATCGGGCTATGGCAAGAGCTATCACCGCAAGATAAACGGGCTGACCGGCGCGATACTCTGGGAGAAGGCGTGGGATGCAAACGTGGGGGGCGATTCCTCCAACGGCGGCACGCTCGCGACGCCGCACGCGGGCCGCGGCAATATCAGCGATCTTGTGATATACAGCATGACGCTCGTCCCCGTCGAGGTGAACGGGGCCACGCGAAACGGCGGCAGGATCATCGCCTACGACAAGGCGACGGGCAACGAGGTCTGGCGTTACGAGCAGGGCGCGGGGTATTGGAGCTCGCCCGTGGTGATCTATGATGAAAACGAAAACGCGTACGTCATCCAGTGCGACAGGGACGGCATCATGCGCATGCACGACGCGAGGACGGGGGAGGCGCTCGCCTTCGTCGACCTCGGCTCGCGCATCGAATCCACGCCCTCGGTGTTCGGCAACCTCCTCGTCGTAGGTACGCGCGGGCAAAGCGGCAGCGGGGAAAGCCAGAAGATCATCTGCGTCAGAATAGGATGATATTCAAAAGCATCCCCAGCCCGAACGATGCCGCGTTGCACGCGAGGGAGACGGGGAACCACCTGCGTTTCCCGGCGAAAAGCTTTTTAAGAACGAGCCATTCTATTAAAACGACAGCGATTTCAAGCAGCGCGACGGCGTAAACGTCGCCCCATGGCAGGAGGGTGCGATAGAAATACAACAGCAGGCACAGCGTTGGATTTGTGGCGATATTAAGAAGGAGCAGCATGCGCTGCTCTTTTTTTGACAGGCGAAACAGAATGCCCACGAGCGCTTCGGACACGGCTGTGAGCGCGAGGGGAATGAGAAAATAAAGCGCGGCGTCGAGCGCGCCCCGGTTCATTGGTCGATTTCTTTTTTCGCGTTGTTCTTTTTGATCGCCCGCACGATGAAGAACACCGCAGCGCCCACGAGCAGAATGACCGCGGCGATGATGAGCGCGGGAATGTAGAAATAGATGGCGGGAGCAACGTCAAGCAGCACTTTCATCCGGATTTTCCTCCTGTATTTCGGTTATGGGTTTGCGGGGCCTGAGTATGAAAAACAGCGTCAGCGCGGCAACGAGCGCAATGCCCGCAAGAAGAAGCGCGGGCGCGTGATACCCGGTTTCCAGCGCGACGAGGGGCAGCCAGCCAAGCAGCAGCGCAAGCGTCGTAAGCCCGAAGCCAAGGCCCGTGCGGCCGGGCAGGGATTTCATCACGGCGGAAAGCGTGAGGGGCATGGCGAGGTTGAAAAGAAACACGCCGAAATAGACGAATCCCCTGCCGGGGAAGAAGGCCATGATTAAACCGCCGACGCCCACGCCGAGCAGCGCGAGCACGCCCCAGTTGAGCTTTCTTGCGATGACGCCGCCAAGGAGCTTTCCAAGAAATGCAGAAAACGCGCCGAGCAGCAGCAAGTTCGGAAGCTCGGCTGAAAATCCGCCGAAGGAGCGCACGCCTATCGTGGCGAGGCAGAGCATGATGGCGCCCGCGCCGAGGACGGGCGGCTCATGGGGCGTTTCAACGATACTGCATCCGCGCGGCGCGCCGGGGCCGACCGCGAGGATTAAAAACACGCATACGAGCATGAGCAGCACGCACATGACCCTTGCGTCCGTGCCCGTGGATGCGCCGAGTATGCCCAGTGCAACGCCAAGCGCGCCCGGCGCGACGTATATGCCCGCGCGAAGCGCGTCGCCCGGACGCTCGCGCAGCACCGCCACCGCGCCGGAAACATGGAAGAGCGCGTTGCCGATACCCAGAAGAAGCACGCAAACGAGGTAGCTTTCCATCGCCATCGCGCCCACGGCGACGAGCCCGAGACCAAGCGCGGCCGCGGGACGCACGTCGTCCAGTCTGTCCGCAAGCGCGCCAAGCGGCGCCTGAAGGCCGAAGGCGAGCGCGTTGTAGAGCAGCACGAGCAGCGCCGCATGTTCGCTCTTTACAACGCCCGCGTAGAGCGCGGCAAAGCAGCACATGTCGAGCGCGAAATGGGAAAACGCGTATAGGGCGAGTCTTGTGCGCGAATAGCTCATAGGCAACCTCTTTTTGCCATTATAGCATAGTATTTGTGAAAAGAATTTGAAATCGACAAAATTGCATGGCTTTCATGATACGTATGATATAAGATCATACTGAATTCAGCCTTGCGGAGGTAGTTGTGGCGTTTTTATCGCTTAAGGGAATCACCAAGGAATACAGGATGGGCGAGATTACCATAAAGGCGCTTTCCGGCGTTGACCTTGAAATAGAAAAAGGCGAGCTTTGCATCATCGTCGGCCCTTCGGGTGCGGGGAAGACCACGCTTCTCAACATACTCGGCGGCATGGATTCCTGCACGCACGGCGAAATCGTGCTCGACGGCGAGCATATAGAAAAGTATGACCGCAAAAAGCTCACGGGCTACCGGCGGGACACCGTGGGCTTCGTATTCCAGTTCTACAACCTCGTGCAGAA
>JAEWMV010000128.1 GCA_023393045.1 Bacillota bacterium
CATCCGAGCCTCAGCGGGATTTATGTGCTTGGTGTTGAATGTGACGGCGCTGCATACCATTCTGCAAGGACTGCACGGGAAAGAGACCGTTTGCGTCAAGAAGTTCTTGAAAATATGGGGTGGAATATCTACCGCATATGGTCAACCGACTGGATCAAAGACCCTCGGACTGAAGGCGAGGCACTTATTGCCGCAATTAATGATGCAGTCGCTAATTATGGAGATACTTCAAAATTTGAGTCTTCAGTTGATATGTCAGACGATGAACCAGAAGCCGACGACTTTGTGTCTGTCGATAAAAAGGAAGTGAGTATTACTGAACAAGTAAATCCTTACTCCTTTGCAGAAGCGAAAATAACAAACTTAAACACATTGCCACGCAACTCCAGCGGATATTTGGACATCGCTGATTGCATTATGGCATATGTGAATAATGAGTTTCCTATGCATTATGAATTGCTCTGCCAAAGGCTTGCGCCGCTTTATGGAAATGAAAAAGCAACGGTTAAAGTTCGGCGCGAAGTCGACTATGGCATAAACCGTTTACGCGGAAAATTAATCAAAAAAGGGGACTTCCTCTATCCTGCCGGGTGGCAAAAAATCACAGTGCGAGTTCCTAATACGCGTAGAATCGGTCATATTGCCGTAGAAGAAATTGCAGAAGCAATGAATACTATTCTCCAAGGGGCTGTTGGTAGCACACGAGAAGGTCTGTGTGTGGAAACAACACGAGTCTATGGCTGGCAGCGGATGACACAGGGTATTGGAGCGTCTATGTACGCCGCTTGTGATTTATTGATAAAACAGGGTAGGGCGCAAGAAATTGATGGGAAGATTGTGCTGAAATAGACACCCAGCTCTCGCGGTTGATTGGTAGCCGTTAAATCGGGTCAAAAATTGAACAGATAGGCGCTATCCCTTGCGGGACAACGCCTATCTCTTGCATTTCCGTATCGGTTTGGGGTATGGTTCAATAAGTCTCCCTATTAAACCGTGCTTTTTGCTTCCGGCGTTTTTCTTTATCTATTTCAAATTCCTGCCCGCCTCGACCTCGGTTTTGGCCTCTTTTATCAGCGCGGGGTCGAGATAGAGGTCAATGGCCATGCGTGAAGCCACGTTGACGAATGTATGCAGCGCCTCGTAGGCGGCCTTCGAGTCGGCCATGGGCAGCGTGGCCTCCTCGTGCGGCGAGAAACCCACGCCGTTTTCACAAATGCCCGCGCCCACGAGTATGCTCGGGCAAATATAGCTCACGTTGCCCACGTCCGAGGAGCCCGCGGAGACCTCCTCCCCACTTATGGGCACGCCCAGTGCCTCGATGTGCCTTTTGGCAAGGTTTCTGAGCGTTTTCGTGGCGAGAAAATTGTCAAAGGGCAAATCGGGCGATTCCGTCTCGAGCCGCGCGCCCGCCATATCCGCCGCGCCCTTGGCGATGGCGTTGACCTTCTCGCAGATTTCATCGAGATACGCGCGCTTTTCCGCGCGCACGAAAAAGTAGCAGCTCGCCCTGTCCGGTATGATGTTGGGCGCCTGCCCGCCTTCGGTGATGATGCCGTGTATGCGCGCGTCCGGCTTGAGCTGCTGGCGAAGCGCGCCTATGCCCACGAAGGTCTCTATCACCGCGTCCAGCGCGTTGACGCCGTCCCACGGGCTTGCGGCGGCGTGCGCCGCCTTGCCGTAAAACGTAAAACGATAGGAATTGATGGCGAGCATCTTGTCCATGAAAACGGTGGAAGGCGTGGGATGGAACTGGATGGCAACATCCACGTCATCATAGAAGCCCTCGCGCGCGGCGATCACCTTGCCGCCGTAGGTTTCCTCCGCGGGCGCGCCGATGACGCATACGCGCCCGTTCACATGTTTTAATAATTTGCTCAGCACGACCGCCGTGCCGCAGCAGTGCGCGGCAATCCAGTTGTGGCCACAGGCATGGGCGAGCTCTTTGTCGGGACCATAGCCCGGCAGCGCGTCGTACTCGGCGAGCAGCGTGATCAGGGGGCCTCCCCCATCGCCAAAGTCTGCGCGGAAGGCTGTTTCCTGCGAGCCCAAAGGATGGCGCACGCGAAAGCCGTTCGCGGCAAGATATTGGGCAAGATACTTCGAGGATTCATGCTCCTTGCCGCCCAATTCCGCATGCGTGAATAAATAATGGCAGATTTGTTCGATTTCCCGGGCAATATGTTGCTCTTCCTCACATGCGCGCGCGTAGAGCGCTTCCCTGTCCATATCGAAGTTCCTTTCCGTTTCGATCCGGCATCCGCCTGCCGCGTTTCCCTTTGAAAAGGAGCCGCGCAAAAGCGCGGCTCCGCCATGACGTTAAGTGCTTACGCGACCGGCGCGTTGAACAGCATGTCGAACACGAGGGCCGCCGCGAGATAGAAAAGCCCCACGAAAACGAGATACCACATCGCGCCATGCCGCTTGCTTCCCTTCTCCTTCTTGTAATCGACGAAGGAGATGAACTTTTCTCCGCCCTTTTTAATGCGCATCACATGGAGTGTCGCGGCTATCGCATAGCTCGCGATATCAAAGAGGCCTTCGCCCGAAACGAGTGTGAGAAGCCCCACCCCGATGAGCAGCACCGCCGAGAGGAAGAATCCGTCGCACAGGAGCCTGTATATCCGCACAACGTCCGTTTCCTCAAATATGCCGCGCGCGGATATCACCAGCAACGCCGCCAGCGCGCCGAAGAGCAGCGCACCGCCGTAGCGCAGATAGAGATTGGGTTTTCTTTCCTCCGGATTCATGCTCAATCCCGAAGGAGGGCGAGCATCTTCTCCCGCTCCGGCGTGTTGCAGCTCACAAAATGCCCCGGCAATATCTCATAGAGCTCCGGCTTTTCAACCGAGTAGTCATGCTCGAGCGCGGGCACATAGGTGATGCGCTTATGCCGCTTCTCGTAATGCGGGTCGGGCAGGGGAATCGCGGAGAGCAAGGATCGCGTGTACGGGTGGAACGGGTGCCGGAACAATTCGTCCGAATCGGCCATTTCCACGATTTTGCCATAGTACATGACGGCGATCCTATCCGAGAAATACTTCACCACGGAAAGGTCGTGCGCGATGAAGAGTATCGTGAGGCCCATGCGCGTGCGAAGCTCATTCAAAAGGTTGATGACCTGCGCCTGTATGGACACGTCGAGCGCGGAGATGGGTTCGTCCGCGATGATCAGGTCAGGTTCGAGCACAATGGCGCGCGCGATGCCGATGCGCTGCCTCTGCCCGCCCGAGAATTCGTGCGGGTAGCGCTCCTTATGCTCCTCGACAAGCCCCACCAGCTCGAGCACTTCCTTCACCTTCGCATCGACATAAGCCCTGTCGCGTATGCCGCGTATGGTGAGGCCCTCGGCGATGATCTCGCGCACGGTCATGCGCGGGTTGAGCGAGGCGATGGGGTCCTGGAAGATCATCTGCATTTTGGACATGACGCCGCTGTCTATGGCGGTTTTGTATTCCGCCGTGTCCGCCTCGAGCTTGGAGGCCAGCTCCGCCGCTTTTCTCCCGTCCCCGTCGCGCCGCACCTGCTTGATTTCTTCCCTTCTTCCGGGAACCCCCAGGCCGATGCGCTGTCCCTTGAAGAACACGTCGCCTGCGGTGCACTCGTAGAGCCTTATAATGGAGCGGCCGGTCGTGGTCTTGCCGCAGCCGGACTCGCCCACAAGGCCGAGCACCTCGCCCTTGTAGATGTTGAAGGAAACATCGTCCACCGCCTTGACGGTGGTGCCGCCGCGCATCTTAAAATATTGCTTGAGGTGCGAAACGTTGAGCAAAACTTCCCTGTTCTCACTCATTTGTGTTCACCTCCAAGCTCTGCATCCTTTTGATTCGATCGGTCACGATTTTGGGCGGCTCCGCATGCGGTGCGTCGGGATGGAGCAGCCATGTCGCGGCCTTATGCGTGGGCGTAATGTCGAAGAAAGGCGGTTCCTCCTCGAAATCGATCTGCATGGCGTACTTGTTGCGCTCCGCGAACGCATCCCCCTTGGGCGGGAAAATCATGTTCGGCGGCGTGCCGGGTATGGCGCCCAGTTTTTCCTTCGTGTCCAGATCGGGCATGGAGGCGAGCAGCGCCCAGGTGTAGGGATGGGAGGGCTGGTAGAACACCTCGTCCACCGAGCCGTACTCGACGATTTTGCCCGCGTACATAACCGCGATCTGATCCGCCATGTTGGCGACGACGCCAAGGTCGTGCGTAATGAAGATGACGGAAAGCCCGCGCCCCTTCTTCAGGCCGTTGATCAAATCCAGTATCTGCGCCTGAATGGTCACGTCGAGCGCCGTCGTCGGCTCGTCGCAAATGAGGATATCCGGGTTGGCGCTCAGCGCGATGGCGATGACGATCCTCTGGCGCATACCGCCTGAGAACTGGAAGGGGTATTGGTAGTAACGCTTGCGCGCGTCGGTGATGCCCACCTCTTCCATCAGGTCAATCGCGTGCTTTTTGGCGATGCGCTTCGTGACGCGATAGACCATGCGCGAGGACTGGAGCTTGATGAAGCTGACCATCTTCATAGCCAGATCGCGATAATCGATCTCGTCTGCGCTCTTGAGCTGCGCCGAATAGGAATCGCGTATGCGGATGAGTATGGTGCTCACGTTGGCGCGGTACATATCGAGGTCGCCGCTGCCAATGAGTTCCCTGTCCTTGCGCTTGAGGCGCTTTTTGCCCGCGATGTGCCGCATGCGCAGATAGCTTGCGATCGCCGCGTCAATGCTGGAGTGGAAGGTGTAGGCGAAGCTGTCCTTCACGATGGCGAGCTTGTCAAGGGAGTTTTCCACCGCCGCGGTGAGCTCGTGCGCAATATGATGGCACTGCGCGGGCGTGGTGGAATCATCCTTGAAATAGGGCAGGTATTTGTCGATCAAATCGATAACGCCCTGCTTTTTGCCCATCGCCCGTTCGTGGGAGAGCTTGATGGCCGCCGCCGCGTCCTCGAGGAACGCATCCATAAAGGACGTGTTCATGTAGTTGCGCACGGTGTCGTTGAGCAATTGTATGTTGCCCGATTCCAGCGGCTTGCCGGAATAGAGCAGATAGTAGCCCATCGCGAAGAAATCGGGCTTGGGCTCGGCTTCCGCCCTGGCGTAGATTTCGCGCACGGCGGTGAGCGCTTCCCTGAGCGTCTCCTTGTTGCCCTCGTCCACATATTTGTCGAGCGCGGCGGCGAGCGCGTCTATCCGGCTCTGCAGCGGCCCGTCCTTTTTGACGAGATACTCGTGATAGGTCCTGTGCATGTTTTTCACGAGGACTTCGCGTATGCTCTTAGCC
>JAEWMV010000156.1 GCA_023393045.1 Bacillota bacterium
CGCGAGCACTACGCTGTCCACCTCGGGCTGCGGGTAATAGCTTGCGGGCGAAAGCTCCATGAGCGTTTTGCAATCATAATAGAGTTGGGCGAGGACGGACAGCGGCCCGTAAAGCTTCGTGCCGGCCGCGGCCGTGAAGCGCGCGCCCGCCTCCTTTTGCACCATCAGCGCCATGCGCGCGGGGAGCGATTGGCAGGTCAAAAGCTTCATGCAGATAGGCGAGGTAACGTAATAGGGCAGGTTGCCCGCCGCGCAGTAATCGCCCGCGTCCTTGGCGTAGCCCGCGAGGTCAAACTTCAAAAAGTCGGCGCGGACGATTTCAAGCCGCGCGTCATTCGGGAATATGCGCGAGAGCGCGTTTGCCATCGCCGCGTCTATTTCCACAGCCGTCACGCGGGGCGCATGAAGCAATAGCGCCTCCGTCAGCGCGCCGAGGCCGGGGCCAATCTCCAGCACGGGCAGACCGGCCGCGTACGCGGCCTGCGCGATCGCCTGCGCCGCCTGGGCGTCCGCCAAAAAATTCTGCCCCAGCGCCTTATTTGGCGTGAGGCCGAATGTTTGTAGCTTTTGTTTGATCTCCTCCGGGCGCATCAGCCCAGCTTCACGAGCACGACCACGTTGCGCTTCCTGCCCCAGCGCGTGGCCTCGCTCTTGGAATTGAAGAACAGGTCGAGCTGGTTCACGAGCGAGCCGTCCGGATTTTTATAGTTCCTGAAAGCACCCGTGTCGAGTGCCTTGCCATACCCGTAGCCCTTGACCCATATCTGCGTATAGTACGGAATGTAATACGGGTTGACGGCGATAGTGCCGATATCCGGCCGCGTGCCGCAGGCGGTGCGGGTGCCGGTATAATAGGCGGTGATGTAATCCATCCTCATCTCGACCCAGCCGTTTTCCCCGGCAGTGGGCTTTGGCTTATAAATCCGCCATTCGCCCGTATAGTTTGTCTGGTAGTGTATCTTCGTGCCGTATTTATAGATTTCATCCGTCGCCGGGGTGATCACCACCTGATCGACCACCTCGCGGGAAACCTCCTTGCCGTCCTTCATGACGATGCGCTGGGTCACCTGCTTGGTGCCGTCCGCGCCCGATTGTATGAGCACGGGATCGGTGTCGTTATAAACGCTCTCGTCATATTGGGCGACCTCTTTGTAATTGAGGGTTTTATAGGACGTGGTGTAGGATGTCTGCACGTCCACATGCACGATCTGCATGCCCGCCGCCACATCGGCAAAGGTGCAGTTTGTAAGCTCGTCGTTCACGTCGCAGACGACGCCCGCCTCGCGCAGCGCGTCCCCCACGGTGCCCGCCGTCATATAGAGCAGCGAAACGCTGCTCTGCGAGCGCACCGCCACGGGGAAGGAGCGCGTGACGACGACGTTCATCCCCTCCCTCACCGCGTCCGTTTTGGATGCGGAAAGCGCGTCCCCTTCGCGCAGCCTGATGCCCACGCTTGAAAGGAGTTCAGCTACGGTACTCTCCGGCAGGGCGCGGCAGTGGAGCGTCGTCCCGTCCACCTCCACCGTGACCAAAACGCGCGGATCGGCCTTAAGCGCGCTTGTGAGCAGGAAAATGCCCGCAGCGAGCACCGCCGCCGCCAGCGCGACATCCAGCACCGCAAGGTACCAGAAGCTGCCGCCCGGCACGGCCGGTTTGACCTTATCCCACATGCGCCTGAGGTTTTTTGTCCGTTTCATGCGGGTATTATATAGCGCGGCGCAACATTGTGTCAAATTAACGAATTGTGGCGCGGCGGCGGCCTTCCGGGATTTACATTTTCTGCCGAATGCATATATAATGTAACCGTAAATCGGAAAGGACAGGGCTATGCGAAAGCTTCTCCCCATACTTCTCATCGCGCTCATGCTCTTTGGCCTCACGCCGCTTGCGGGATGCGAAAAATCGCTTCGCAAGACCGGTGAAGCGGCCATCCTCGACTACCTTGAATATATCAAAACGGGCGATTACGCGGCGGCGTGGGACATGCTCACCTCCGGCACGCGCAACGAAACGGAGGAAGCGAAGTCCCGCCGCATCACCAAGCAGGAATTCATCGATAAATATACGAACATATTCGCCTCGCTCGAAATCAGCGGCATCGAATATCAGGACGTGGTCTGCGAAGGCGGGGACATCCTCTATTCCGCAAGCTTTCAGGCAATCTATCACTCCGCCTACACGGGCGACCTTACGAATACCTTTCACCTCGTGGCGCGGCGCGAGGGCGGCGCGTGGCGCATAGACTGGTCCCCCGCGCTGATTTTCCCCGAAATGCAGTGGGGCGACACCGTGCGCGTGGCGAAGCTTACCGCCAAACGCGGCGAGATACTCGCAGACGGCGACGTGCTCGCGGCGACGGTGGGCGCGGTGTCCGTCTATGCCGTCGTGTCGAAAATCGAGGACGAGGCGCTCTTCACCGCGCAAATCGGGACGCTGCTCAACATGCAGCAGGAGGACGTGGCCAAGGCGCTCACCAAGGCGTATGACGACGTTGCCATCATCAAACAGTTCTATTCGGACGAGCTGCCCGATTCCGTCAAGGAGCAGCTTCTCAACATCCAGGGCGTTGGCGTCGACTATGGCAATTACGGCGTGAACAGGGAATACCCCTTCGGCAGCCTGCTCGCGCACCTCATCGGCTATGTAGGGAGCGTCCCCAACGAAAGCGAGGAAGCCCTCGAGGCCGAGCTTGCCGCCCTCAACGCGGGGCGCACCAAGGCGGACGGGCTCTATACCGCGGACTCCATCATCGGCCGCCTCGGGCTTGAAAAGCAGTATGAAAAGGAACTGCGCGGGCGCGACGGCGAGATGGTCTATATCTGCACGGCCGAGGGCACCAACCGTAAAACCATTTACCGGCGCGACGCCGAGAACGGCGAGGACGTCTGCCTCACCGTAGACATGCAGCTCCAGCAGCGCCTTGAGGACGTGATGGAGCTCGTGCTCTTTGGCGATACGACGGCGGGCGCGGTGGTGGTGCTCGACCCCAACACCGGGGCCATACAGGCGATGAGCTCCTACCCCAGCTATGACCTCAACCTCTTCACACGCGGCATATCCGCGGCGGACTATCAGGCGCTGCTCGACAACCCCGCCAAACCCCTCATCAACAGGGTGACGCAGGGACGCTATGCCCCCGGCTCCACCATGAAGGCGTTCACGGCGGCAGCCGCGCTGGAGCTTAACGTGCTCGACGCGAGCTATGCCTTTGACGAGAGCAAGATCGAGGAGGATTACTGGGAGCCGGACGAATACGGCGCGTGGATATGGACTAAAATCAAGCGCACACACATCAATTACCCCATCGCGGGTCCGCTCAACATGCGCAAGGCCTTCATCCATTCGGACAACATTTATTTTGCCAACTGCGCGCTCATGACGGGCTGGGAACCTTTTATGAAGTATATGGAAAACATAGGCTTCACGGAGGCCATCCCCTTCGACATCAGCGTGGCCACACCGCAGCTTGTCAACGAGGACGCGGAAGAAACCTATAAGCTCCTCGCGGACAGCGGCTACGGACAGGGGGAAATCTTGGTGACGCCGCTGCAGCTGGCCTCCATGTTTTCCGCGCTCGCAAACGGCGGGAACATCATGACGCCCTACGTCGTCAAGGGGCTCTACCGAGATAACGGCATCCTCTCCGAGGAAGTCACGGCGCACGTCCTTTCGGCGTGGAAAACGGGCGTCATCAGCCAGAGTGCAATCGATATCATCACCCCCATGCTCAAGGATGTGGTCGACCCCAATATTAACGGCACAGGGCGGAGCCTTAAAGTCAAGGGCTGCACCGTGGCTGCAAAGACGGGCACGGCGGAAATCGGCAACGACAAGAGCCGGGAAATTTCCTGGTTCGTGGGCTACCGCGTGGGCGTGGCGGACGAGGACGCGCGCCTTGTGCTCGTGATGCTTGAAATCCCCGCGGACGACGCTTATACCACGCTCAAGTTCGATATCGCCCGCGCGCTGCTCAATCTGGAAACCGAGTCATAAAGGGAAGTAAATTTCATTTTTTACGCATGCTTCTCATTTGACAATGAGAATATATAGGCGTAAAATCAAACGGGCGGCGACGCAACGGAATACATCGTCGTATACAATCGAGGCAAAACGGGCGGGCTCGCCCCACATCGAGTTCAAAACCTCATAGGATCTTAAATACATCATTATCATTCAGGAGGGAGAAACAACATGGCAAAGGAAATCGTACTGGCGGGCGCGTGCCGCACGGCATTGGGCAAGTTCGGCGGCACACTCACGGGCGTACCCGCGGCGGAGCTGGGCGCAATCGTCATCAAGGAGGCGCTGCGCCGCGCGAATGTCAAGCCCACGGACGTGGACGAGGTCTTAATGGGCAACGTTCTGCAAGCGGGCCTCGGCCAGAGCCCTGCGCGCCAGGCGGCGGTGAAAGCGGGCATCCCCGTGGAGGTTCCCGCGCTCACGCTCAACAACGTGTGCGGCTCGGGCCTCAAATGCGTCAACATGGCGGCAGCCCTCATCGAGGCGGGCGAAGCGGAAGTGGTCGTCGCGGGCGGCATGGAGAACATGAGCGCCGCGCCCTACCTGCTGCCCTCCGCGCGCTTTGGCTACAGGATGAACGACGGCGCGCTCGTGGATTCCATGGTGCGCGACGGTCTTTGGGACGCCTTTAACGATTATCATATGGGCATCACGGCCGAGAACGTGGCCGAAAAGTACGGCGTTACGCGCGAAATGCAGGACGCTTTCGCGACCGCGAGCCAGAACAAGTGCGAGGCCGCCCAGAAGGAAGGCAAGTTCGATGAGGAGATCGTGCCCGTCCCCATCAAAGTAAAGAAAGAAACCATAGAGTTCAAGGTGGACGAGTACCCGCGCCAGGGCGTGACGGTGGATAGCATCAGCAAGCTCAGGCCCGCCTTCAAGGGCGACGGCACCGTGACCGCCGCCAACGCCTCCGGCATCAACGACGGCGCGGCCGCCATCGTTGTGATGAGCGCCGAGAAAGCAAAGGAGCTTGGCGTGAAGCCGCTTGCCCGGCTCGTATCCTCCGCGTCGGCCGGCGTGGATCCCGCCGTGATGGGCGTGGGCCCGGTTTTCGCCACGAAAAAGGCGCTTGAGAAGGCGAAGCTGAACATAGACAGCCTCGATCTCATCGAGGCCAACGAGGCGTTTGCCGCGCAGTGCGTCGCGGTCGCAAACGAACTCAAGCTGCCTGCCGAAAAGGTCAACGTCAACGGCGGCGCCATCGCGCTGGGCCATCCCGTGGGCGCGTCCGGTTGCCGCATTCTGGTGACGCTGCTCTACGAGCTCAAGCGCCGCAACGCCAAATACGGCCTCGCCACGCTCTGCGTCGGCGGCGGCATGGGCGTCGCGACCATCGTGGAGGCGCTCTAAGCTATTCCGCATCGTACAAAAGCGGCCTTCGCAAACGCGAAGGCCGCTTGTTTGTCGGGTTTTATTCGTTCGGCTTTTTCATCTTGGGCAAATGCCAGACTTCCTCGGCGTACTGCTTCACCGCGCGGTCGGATGAAAATTTCCCCGCGCCCGCGACGTTCATCAGGCACTTGCGGGCAAACGCGGCGGAATCCTTATAATCGCGGTTGGCGCGAAGCCTGGCGTCGATGTAGGGCATGAGGTCGAGAAGCACGAAATACTGGTCGGGCGCGTGCCAGTCCGCGCCATAGAGGAGCGAATCGTAGATTTCCCTGAACGCGCCCGTGCCGCTGTCATTGAGCGAACCGTTTACGAGCGTATCGAGCATGCGGCGTATGCGCGGCTGCTCGTCGTACATCGCCTTGGGGTTATAGCCGGGCCGCGCGGCGGCGATGTCCTCCACGCGCGCGCCGAAGATATAGTTGTTGTCGAGCCCCGCCTGCTCGGCAATCTCGATGTTCGCCCCGTCGTAAGTGCCAAGCGTCACCGCGCCGTTTAGCATCAGCTTCATGTTGCCCGTGCCGGAAGCTTCCGTCCCCGCAGGCGATATCTGCTCGGAAATGTCCGCGGCGGGGAGGATATGCTCCGCGTAGGAGCAGTTGTAGTTCTGCACGAACACCACGCGCATCAAATCCTTCACAACCGGGTCGGAGTTGACGAGCTTTGCGACCTCGTTGATGTATTTGATGACGCACTTGGCGCGCATATAGCCGGGCGCGGCCTTCGCGCCGAAGAGGAACGCCGTGGGCGTGAAATCCGTAAGGCTCCCATCCTTAATGGAATAATAGATGTCCATGATGGCGAGCGCGTTCATGAGCTGCCGCTTATATTCGTGCATGCGCTTGACCTGCACGTCGAAGATGAAATCCGGCGGCAAGCTCACGCCCTCGTTTTCGAGCACGACGGAGGCGAGCTGGCGCTTCTTCTGGCGCTTG
The DNA here is from genome assembly GCA_023393045.1 of Bacillota bacterium. Lineage (GTDB taxonomy): Bacteria > Bacillota > Clostridia > Christensenellales > CAG-138 > Phil1. The sequence goes on from JAEWMV010000156.1 coordinate 6,348, forward strand.
ACGTCGATGAAGCGGGCAATCAGCTCCTCGTCGATATGCTCGCGCAGCCTGCCGATCTCGTTGAGGTCGGTGATGAAGCCTTCACCGATGCGCTCCGCGATAAGCCCGGTCAGTTCCGGGTTGCACAGGCCGAGGAAGCGGCGCTGCGTGATGCCGTTGGTCTTATTTTGAAAGCGCTGGGGATAGACCGCGTACCAGTCGGCAAACACGTCGTTTTTTAAAATATCCGTATGCAGCTTCGCCACGCCGTTGACATAGGTGGAGGCGTAGATGGCGAGCCTTGCCATATGGATGGTATTGCAGGAAACGATCTGCATGCGTTCGCGGCGTTCTTCATTTGTGCCGGACGCGCGAAGCTCGGCGCCCAACGCGTCGTTGATGCGCATGACGATGCCCGTAAGCGCGGGCAGCACACTGTCGAAAAGGCCCACGTCCCAGCGCTCAAGCGCCTCGGCCATGATGGTGTGGTTGGTGAAGCTGAAGGTGTTGCGCGCGATGTTGAGCGCAACGTCAAACTCCATGCCCTCGTTCATAAGAAGGCGGATGAGCTCCGGTATGGCCACAGTGGGATGCGTGTCGTTGATCTGGATGGCGCAATGGGCGGCAAAGCCCGAAAGGTCGCTGCCGCGCACGCGCTTATAGCGACGGATGATGTCCTGCAGCGTTGCGCTCGAAAGGAAATACTGCTGCTTGAGGCGCAGCTTCTTCCCCGCGGGCGTGCTGTCGTTGGGATAGAGCACGCGCGTGATATCCTCCGCGTCGTTCTTGCTGCGCACGGCCGCCGCGTACTCCTGCTCGTTGAAAAGCCTGAAGTCGAGCTCCTCCGCCGACTCGCTCTGCCAGAGGCGCAGCGTGCCGGTGTTCTTTGTGCCATAACCCACGATGGGCATGTCGTAGGGTACGGCAAGCACCTTCCGGTCCGCAAACTCGATCTCGAGGGTCCGATCGTCCCGCCTTACGCTCCACGGGTCGCCGTGGCGCTGCCAATCGTCCGCCTTTTCCACTTGAAAGCCGTCCTCAAAGCTCTGGCGGAACAGCCCGAACTTATAGCGAAGACCGTACCCGTCCAAAGGCAGGTCGTGCGTGGCCGCGCTGTCCAGATAGCACGCGGCAAGCCTGCCGAGGCCGCCGTTGCCCAGCGCCGCGTCGTCAATTTCCCGCATGGAATGGATATCCGCACCGCGTTCGCGCAAGAGCGCGCCCATCTCGTCGAGTATATTGAGGCTGTATAAATTGGAAAACACCATGCGGCCCATCAGGTATTCGGCCGATATGTAGTAAGCGCGCCGCACGCTCTCATGCGCCCTGCGGCTTTCCCGCCACGCGGGCGCCATTTCCATCATGACCGCATCGGCAAGCGCGTTGTGAAGCTGCACCGTGTTCGCCTGATGCAGCTCGATCTGGTATGCGCCGGAAAGCGCCTCCTCCATGCGTTTTATTATTCTGCCGCAGTCGATACCGCTCATGTTTCATCACCTTTCATGCATATTGCACGGGCTTTATTTTAACATGGTTCCACACCTTTCGCAATAAAAATCACTTAATCGCTTAAGTTAAGCTTTGATGCGACAAAATCATCAATAAACCGACTTACTTTATCATTGACAACAATTCCCTCGTGTCCCATACTATTCGTAGTTGCCGGACAAGGAGAGAGGAAAGCTTATGGCGTTGGCAAACGTATACAACGACGCAGGGATGGAATTCCGTTCCCTGTTCCACACATACAACGCGTGCATGCAGCGGATGCTGAGCAAATACGGCCTCTATCCGGGGCAGCCGCAGATGCTCTTCGCGATACGCAAGCTCAAAAACCCCTCGCAAAACGAGCTTGCGACGGAATTGAACGTGAGTAAGGCCAGCGCGGGCGTGTCGCTGCGGCGGCTTGAAGATGCGGGCTTCGTCAAGCGCGTGCGGGACAAGAAGGACACGCGCTGCGTGCGCGTCGCGCTCACCCAAAAGGGGCAGGAATACGCGCGCTGGTGCGATATCGACTTTGAGGTGATCTTCACCACGCTGCTTGAGGATTTTTCGGGGGACGGGCGCGACCAGGCGCTCAACACCGTGCGGCGCATGAACAGGAGCCTGAGCGCGCTCAAGGAGAGGCTGGAGAGCTGAATAAAAAAACCGCGCTTTTCAGCGTGGTTGTAATAGGCCATCATCCGACGGCGCAATCCGTCGGGTGGTGGTTTTTTATTGCCGTGCCGGCTATTGCGACCCTTCCGGATTCAAACTGATTTCCCCGCACAAATCGCTTTGCATGATACCCCTGAGTTCGTCGAAATCGGAGGTATGCCCCAGCGCGTACATCAGCTTGGTGACGGCAGCCTCGGTGGTCATATCCCGCGCGGAAATGACGCCCGCCTCGCGAAGCGGGCCCGAGACCTCGTAAATATCGGGCGAGCTTGGCTCATAGAGGCATTGGGAGGCGAGCAGCACCGGGATGTCCGCGGCGATGAGTTTCTTGATGCTCTCCGCGTGGTCGCGCCTGAAGTTGTGCACGCCGCCGAGGCCGAACGCCTCCACCACGACGCCCTTCGCGCCGCAGTCGATGAGACACTCTATGGTCGAGGGCATCGCGCCGGGTATGAGCTTGACGAGCGCGATGCGCGGCTCTATGGCGTTGAAGAAAACGAACTTCCCGCGCGGCGCTTCAACCGGGGCGCGGCGGGTAAACGCGCCCTGCTCGAAGGAGGCGATATAAGGAGAATTGATGGACTCGAAGGCCTGGAAGCTCATCGTGCGGGTCTTGACCGCGCGGCAGCCCTTAATGACCTGCCTGCCAAAGCAGATGTACACGCCGCCTTCCAGTTGCTTTGCCGCCTCGATTGCGTCCGCGAGGTTGCCGGGGCCATCCGAATCCGCGGCGCCGATGGGTTTCTGCGCGCCCGTCAATACCACGGGCACGGTGATGTTGAGCAGCATAAAGGAAAGCATGGAAGCCGTGTAGGCCATGGTATCCGTGCCGTGGGTAATGATGATGCCGTCGTAATCCCAGGAGGATTTGAGCGTTTTTTCGGCGATGCGGCTCCATTCCTCCGGCTGTATGTTGGAGGAATCCATGTTGAAAAGATCCACACAGTCGATATCGGGCGCGTCAAAGGGAAGGTAGCCCAATAAATCCCGCGCGCCGAGCGTGGGCGTGAGTCCAGCAAGCCCGGGCGTGCAGGCGATCGTGCCCCCTGTGGCGATGAGGCGCAGTTTTTTCATGCGTTTCGCCGCCCTTCGCTCAGTTTATTTACGGCAGCCTCGAGGCGCGCGAGCGATTCCATCAGCGTTTTTCTCGGCAGGGCGATGTTAAAACGCCCGAAGCCCGCGCCGCCCATGCCGAACCAATCCCCCATGGTGAGGGAGAGCTTAGCCTCGTTTTCCATAAGCTCCTTCAATCCGGCGTCGGACAGGCCGAGCCTTCGCATGTCCACCCAGGCAAGATAAGTGCCCTCCATAGGGATGCACGCGAGCATAGGCAGGCGCTCCTTGATGAAGCGCTGCATCTCTTCAAAACTCTGCGCGAGATAGGCGTTGAGCGCGTCGAGCCACGCGTCGCACTCCGTATGCGCCGCAATGGAAGCCGCGTGCGCGAAGTAGGTGAGGCCGTAAGCATGGTCGGCGTGCTGCTGACGGACGACCTTGCGCCGCATCTGCTCGTTTGGAACGATGATGTCCGAGCAGGCGAGCCCCGCGAGGTTGAAGGACTTGCTCATCGCCATGCATACGACGCTATTGTCGAAAGCCTCCGGAATGTTGAGCATGCTCGTATGAGAATGGCCCGGAAAGGTGATGTCCGCATGAATTTCATCCGACACGATGGCGACGTTGTGTTTTTTGCAGATGCGTGCAAGCTCCACGAGCTCCTCAACCGTCCACACACGCCCCACGGGATTGTGCGGGCTGCACAAAATGAAAATCCTGGTTTCCTCGCGCGCGCAAAGCCGCTCAAACGCAGCGAAATTGATTTCATACCTGCCGTTTTTCAAAATGAGCTGGTTGAAAAGCGGCTTCCTGTCGTTTGCCTTAATGCTCCAGAGGAAGGGCGCGTACACGGGCGGCTGGATGACGATCCCGTCCCCCGGCTCGCTCAGCGCGCGGATGGCGAGGCTCAGCGCGCTGATGACCCCGTTGGTGACGAGCACCCACTCGCGCTCTATGTTGCACCGGTGCCGCCTTTTCATAAAGCCTGCGAGCGCGTCGTGGTACGCGTCGTCCGCGAAGGTATAGCCG
>JAEWMV010000160.1 GCA_023393045.1 Bacillota bacterium
CTCGGCGGATATCATGACGCGGAACACCGAGAGAAGGATTGAAATCGCCTTTCCGGTGCTCGACGGCGACATCAAGGCGCGGATCCGCGACATGCTCGAAACGCAGCTTGCGGACAGTACAAAGGCATGGGCGCTGGACGCAAGCGGGATGTATTCCAAAAAAATCCCCAGCGGGAACAGGCACATCAACAGCCACGAGTATTTTATGGAAGAGGCCGTGAGAAAGGCCGAAGCGACCGCCGCTCAGGATATGCTCTTCTTCAAAAAGATGAGCGCATTTTTCGCCAAGCTGTACGACAAGGCCGTTTCCGTCCGGTAGGCTGGCAGATGGAATGCCGACTGCGGCATGGATGAAATCCGGACCGGATCGTGCGAAAACAAAGGATATAAAAAGAAACGGCGGCTTTCCCGATGGAAAACCGGCGTTTCTTTTACCGAAAACGCATGTAAACGACTGCGGTTATCTCTGCACGCGCCCGGAACCGTCCCCATTCATAAGCTTCTCCACGTCGGGAACACCAACCCGGTTAAAATCGCCGAGCACGGAGTGCTTGAGGCAGGAGGCCGCGGCCGCGAACTCAAGCGCGGCCGGCTTATCCGGATAATGGTTCAGCCCATAGATAAGGCCCGCCGCGAAGCTGTCCCCGCCGCCGATGCGATCAACGATATCCGTGATGAGGTAGCGCTTGGAAACATAGAAGCGCTCCCTGTCGTTCAGGCAGGCGGACCATCCGTTCGTGCTCGCGCTCTTGGATTCGCGCAGCGTGATGGCAATCATTTTCAGGTTCGGGTACGCCTCCAGCACCTTGTCGCCGAGCGCGCGGAAACGCTCCGCCTCCAGCGTGCCCGCGGTGATGTCAATATCGGCGCTGATGCCGAGGGATTTTTGAACATCCTCCTCGTTTGCGATGGCGACATCCGCGTATTTCGCCAGTTCGCTCATCACCTCGCAGGCGCTTTTCCCGTATTTCCAGAGATTCTTGCGATAGTTCAAATCAATGGATACGGTAGCGTCCTTCTCCCTGGCGGCCTTCACCGCTTCGAAGGACAGCTCCATTGCGGAGGCCGAAAGCGCGGGCGTGATGCCGGTGATATGGAACCACTTCACGCCGGAAAATATCTTTTTCCAGTCGAAATCGCCAACCTTCGCCCTGGCAACCGACGAATCCGCACGGTCATAGAGAACCTTCGAGGGCAACTGGTTCGCGCCGCTCTCCACGAAATACACGCCCATCCTGCCCGGCAGGCGTTTGATTTGAGAAGTGTCGACGCCGAATTTCCTGAGTTCCCTGACGCACTCATCACCGAGCACATTTTCGGGCAGCGCCGTGACATAGCCGACCTGCTCGCCAAAGTTGGCAAGGGAAACCGCAACGTTTGCCTCCCCGCCGCCGAAGCTGGCCTCCATCACGGCACTTTGGAACAGGCGTTCGCAGCCGGGTGATTTCAGGCGCAGCATGATCTCCCCGAAGGTAAGAAACTGATTGGACATTTTAATTTATTCTCCTTGTTACCCGATCCTCTTATTTGACCGTTGTGATCACCGCGCTCCTGAGCGCCTCATCTGAAAGCTCCTGGCCGATGCCCGGCCTGTCCGGCACATCGAAGTAGCCGTTGATGGGCTGATAATCATACTTGCAGGACCTGATGTTGTTATCGAGCAGCGCCGCCGCGTGGTGCTCGTGGATGAGGTAATTCGGTATCACCGCCTCAAGCTGCAGCGCGGCCGCCGTCGCAATCGGGCCGCCGCAGATATGCATCTGCACGGGAATGTCATAGACGTGCGCCATGTCGCATATTTTCTTTCCCTCGCTGATGCCGCCGGTATTGCCAAGGTCAGGCTGGATAACCTGAATGGAATGGTTTTCGAGGAACGGGCGGTATCCCCAGCGGGTATAGATGCGTTCGCCGCTGGCGACCGGAATGTTGATGTTCTGCGCGATGTAGCGCATGTTGCCCTCGTTCATGGGGCCGGTGGGCTCCTCGTAATAGAAACAGCTATATTTTTCTATCGCGTGGGCATATTGGACGGCCGAGTTCGCGTCCGTCTTGGAATGCAGCTCGACGATGATATCCACGTCGGGACCCACCGCCTCGCGCAGGGCGGCCATGCGCTCGATGGAAAGCTGCAGATGCTTTGCGTCCATCATGCCGTACGTCTTCTTGCCGTACCACACGCCTTTTTCATCAAAGCCGACCGGATCGACCTTGACGGCGTCGTAGCCGTCCGCAACCGCCTTGAGACCTGCCGCGGCATATTCCTCGGGTTTTACGAGGCAGCGGCTGACCTTGCCCCAGTCGAACTGGATCTGGCTTGCATAAGCGCGCAGCCTGGCGTTTGTCTTGCCGCCAAGCAGCTTATACACCGGCGCGTTGAAATACTTGCCCTTGATGTCCCAGAGAGCGATGTCAATGGCGCTGATCCCGCTCATCACGACGCCGCCGCTGCCCAGTCCCCAGAACGTGGAGCGGTGGAGCTTGTCCCAAATGCGCTCGCTGTCCAAGGGGTCCATACCGATGATAAGCTGCGCAAAATCCCGCGCCATACCGTAGGCGGCTTCCTTCGCGCGGCCATAGGTCAGGCCCATCTCGCCGTATCCGCTGACGCCCTCGTCCGTATTGATCCTGATGATCGTGGGGTTCCACGGGGAGCTTTCCGTCGCGGCGCTGCCCATGGTAACCAGAATAACATCCACGCTTGTGATCTTCATTTCATCCACCTGCTTCCGTAATTAATGAATTATATTTCCGCCTGCCTGAGCGGGCCTTCCACATCCACGCCGACCAGTTCGGCGGCTTTTTTGAGGTTTTCCATAGCGATGTCGGATATGACCAGTCCTTTTTCAATCGCTTCCCTGCGCTTGAGGCCTTCGGGATAACCGGGATAGACCACGCGCTCGAAGCCTTCCGCGGGCGGATTGTCGAGGATGTCCTGCACCCAGATTTCCATACGCCCGGCAAATTCGCCCATCTCCATGAACTTTGAAATGTCGACGACATTGATATAGCTGCCGAAATTGGACGGCTTGCTCTTGTCCCTGCACAGGGCGACAACGTCGTCCCGGTACGCGCCGCCGGAGAGCATGCCGCTCATAATCGCAATCATGCCCGCGATGCCGGAGCCCTTGGCCCCGCCGAAGGGAAGCTGCGAGCCGTGCCGGAGTATCTCCTGCGGATCCGTGGTAGGCCTGCCGTCGCGGTCAAGACCGAGACCCAAGGGAACCTGCTTGCCCTCGTTCATCGCGTTTTCCAGCTTGTTGCCTGCGCACACGGAGGTCGCCATATCCAGGCAGTACGGCGGGAATTTGCCCGCGGGCGAAGCGAAGGTAAACGGATTCGTACCGAAGTACGGTCTTGTTCCGCCAAACGGCGCCATGCTCTTGATGGCGTTGGCCACCATGGTGATCATCATACCGTTTTCAACCGGCACGTCGATATAATACAAACCGGCCGCATAATGCTGCAGGTTGGTCACCGTCACGCTCGCCACGCCCGTTTTGCGCGCTTTTTCCATCGCTATCTCAATCGCTTTGGACATCACGATGGGGCCGAGCCCCGCGTCGCCGTCGATCACCGCCATCGCGGGCGCTTCGCGCACAATGGCGATGTTGGGCTTCGTATTGAGCGTACCCTTCTGGAACTGCTGCACATACTTCCATGTCAGCGCGATGCCGTGGGAGAGGACGCCCTTCGCTTCCGTCATGACGAACAGGTCGCTCTGCTTCATGGCCGCTTCCTCATTGACCCCGGCCGCCATGAATACGGAGGCAACAATTCTCCTGCACGAGTCCAGATCTCTTCTTATCATCGTTTCACCTTCTTTTATCTTTCCGCGCATCTGGGATGCGCGGGTTCATTCACCTTGCAGCGCGGCGCTTTCCCTTGAGAGACCTCAATGACACTCTCCACCGTGCTCTCTATCGTGTTGTACAGGCTTTCGAGCGTATAGGACGCGTTGTGCGGCGTGAGCTCCACGCGGTCAAGGTCAAAGAGCTCATACGACTTCTCCGCAATCGGCTCTGACGAAAACACGTCGAGCCCCGCCCCGCGTATCAAGTTCCCGCGCAGCGCCTGTATCAATTCCTCCTCACGCACGACGTCGCCGCGCGACGTGTTGATGAAGATGGAGGTCGGCTTCATCAGGCGGAATTGCTCCATGCCGATGGAACCGCGGGTTTCGGCCGTGCTGGGCATGTGCAGGCTCACGATGTCCGCGCGCGCGAACACCTCGTTCACGCAATCCACGCGTTCGATATACTCCGCGATCTGCAGCGCGTAGGCGTCGTAACCGACCACCTTCATATTGAAGCCGTAATGGGCGATGCGCGCCACGTGCGTGCCGATGTTCCCGCAGCCGACGATACCCAGCGTCTTGCCGGAAATCTCAAACCCGCGCGTGTTGGGGTCCGAGGAGAACATGCGGTAATCCTTGCGC
>JAEWMV010000166.1 GCA_023393045.1 Bacillota bacterium
TATCCGACCCCTGCGCGGAATAGGTGACGGCCGCGCTGGGCGTGGGCGCGATGATGCTGCGGATGGGGGCGTACTTGCGCGGCAGAATATGATGGAACAGCGCGAACGCCGCCAGCAGAGTCCCGAAAAAGAGCGCGTCGCGCAATATGATAAGCGAGGCCCTTGCCTTCATACGGGCATTCCTTTCCCGGGCGCTAAGCCCGCATGGATAGAATACTCTGTCGAATCCGCGTATTCAATGCCCTTTTTGACAAAATAGTAAAATTTGGGTTGAATTCGCCGCAGCACCGTAAATAATAGTATAATCAATGCGGTAAATATGAACCTGATGCGTCCAAGGAGGATATTTCCATCCAAATATGAAAACGTGGGTTTTGATACCGGCTTATCAGCCGGACGCCAAGCTGTGCGCGCTTGTAGAGACGCTCGTTTCGGACTTCCCCGTGCTCGTGGTGGACGACGGAAGCGATAAGGCCTGCGCGGAGTTTTTTTCGCGCGCCAAAGACGCGGGCGCGGTGGTTCTTTCCCATGCCGTCAACCGCGGAAAGGGCGCGGCCTTGAAGACCGGCATCGCCTATATCGCCGAGCTTGGAGATGAAACGCCCGGCGCGGTCACGGCGGATGCGGACGGGCAGCACACGCCCTCGGACATCGCGAAAATCGCCGCCGCCATGGAGGAAAAGCCGGGCGCGCTCATACTCGGCGCGCGCGATTTTTCCAAAATGCCCTTGCGCTCGCGGACGGGCAATTCCATCACGCACTTTGCGTTTCGCGCGAGCACGGGCATAGCTGTGCGCGACACGCAAACGGGCCTTCGCGGCCTGCCCAAGAGCCTTTTTTCCAAACTGCTCGAGCTTGCGGGCGAGCGCTACGAGTACGAAATGAACATGCTGCTCTCGCTTCCCGCGTGGAACGCATCCTTCTTCGAGGTGCCCATCGACACCATCTATATCGACGGCAACAAGTCCACGCATTTTCACGCGCTGCGCGACGGGCTTCGCGTATTCTCCCGCGTAATCAAATACGCGGCCTCCTCGCTTGCGAGCACCGCCGTAGACTACGTACTCTACTTCCTGCTCCTCTGGATGGGGCTCAGCGCGGCGCAAAGCTTTGCCATCGCAAGGGCGCTCAGCTCGCTTCTCAACTACGGCATCAATTGCCGCGCGGTCTTCCATACGCGCCCGAGCGCGGCAAACGCCTTGGGTTACGCCGCGCTCGTCGGCCTATCCCTGCTCGCGGGCTCCGCCGCGGTGTCGCTGCTTTCCCGCGCGGGGCTCAACGATTTTTTAGCGAAGCTCGCCGTGGACGCGGCGCTGTTCCTCTTCAACTATTTCATGCAAAAGCACGTCGTCTTCAAAAAGCGGCGCGGCAAGGAGGAAGCGCAATAGCAGACCAGCGCGCAATCGCACAAAAATACCTCCGCCGATATCGGCGGAGGTATTTTACTCTTTTCCGTTTTGCTCTTACTTGCCGACCGTTCTCTGCGCGAGGCCCTTGATGTTGTTGAGCACCCAGTCGTACTCCGCGGCCTCGATGATGGCGCCGCAGTAATCGCACTTGGCGCTGTGGTTGAGGTCGAGCGGCGCGCCGCAGTTCGGGCAGTGCTTGGTTTCGTCCGAACCGGAAACGAAGGTCTTCGCGCCCTTAGTGCGAATGAGCGTCCACTCGTAGGTCATGAACTTCTCCGCGCTCTTTGAGCCGCTCACGAGGCGGCCCGTGGCGTCCTCGAGGGTGTAGTCCACGATGCGCGTCTGGAGCACGGCGGTGATGATGTCGTGCTTGTCGTCCCGACCGAAGCCCGTGAGGTCCACGCCCAGTATGGCGATGCGCTCGACATAATTGGTCTGGCCGCTCCTAATCTTTGCGTCCACGCCGCTTCGCATCTGGTTATAGAGCGTATCCGAGAGGTGCGCGCGCATGGGCTCCCAATCCTTGGCCTGCCACGCGGCCTGCATCTTGATGTAGAGGTTGGCGATCTTCTCATTGAGCGCTTCCTCGGAGAAGTGCGGATCCATTTCCTTCAGCTGCGCAATGGTCATCGGTAGCACGGTGCGCGCGGCGCCCGGCGCGACGGGCCGTCCGCCCGTTCTGTTCTTCTTGCCGAAGATGGCAACGAGTATCACAATAACGACGATGGCGGCCACCATGCCGGGGAAGCCGATGCCGCCGCCCGAGCCGATATAATAGGTGCCGCCGTCGCCCCAATCCGAGGAGCCCCAGTCGGACGAGCCGCCCCAGTCGCTTCCTCCGCCCCAATCGCTGCCTCCGCCGTAATCCCCTCCGCCCGAAAAATCGCCCGCGTCGGCGATAGAAAGCGCGGGCGCGAGCGCAAGCGCGAGGGCGAGCGAGAGGGTTATGATAAAAAAGATGAGCCGTTGCCTGTTCATGTCCTCAATATCCCCCAATACCGCATTTTGAACCTATGTAAATTATATATCAGAGGCGCTGATTGTGTCCACAGCACGCTTCCGTATTTTATCGAATTATGGTATGATAATCCAAACTGCAAGGAGGTATCATCATATGATTTGTCCCAACTGCGGCAGCGACAACGCGCAGGGCACCCGTTTCTGCGTCGGCTGCGGGGCCAAGCTCGAGGGAGCCGTTCCTCCTCCCCCGCTGCCCCCGCCCGCGTACCAGCAGCCCTCGCAACAGAGCTATCAGCCGCCCGTGTACCAGCCCATACCCGCGGTGAATCCCAACACCATGCCCATGCGCACGGGCGAATTCTTCTGGATGATACTGGTGCTGGCCATTCCGCTCGTTGGCTTCATCTGCAGCCTGGTGTGGGCGTTTGGCTCAAACGTCAACGAGAACCGCCGCAACCTCTGCCGCGCGATACTCATCTGGCAGCTCGTGGGCATCGTGCTGACCATTGTTTTGGCCATCATCCTGGCCACTCTTGGTCTCACGCTTGGAGACGCCCTGATCAACGGCTATTATTATTGAGGCGAAGCGCGCTTTATCGCGCAAAAACAAACGCAATTCTGCTTTATCTCGGCCGCGGGTCTTGACTTGACCCGCGGCTTGGTGTTAAGATAGCATCTACAAACGAATAGGCCTTATCAAGAGCGGTTGAGGGGACGGGCCCTGTGAAACCCGGCAACCTGCGCGAAAGCGTAAGGTGCCAAATCCCGCGGCATAGCCGAAAGATGAGCGATTTGACTCTTTTCGTCTCGTTTTTCGCGAGGCGTTTTTTATTTTGGAAAACGTCCCCGCGTATGCCGCGCCGCTAAGGCTGAAGAATAGAACAGGGCGGAAAGGAAATCCATATGGCAAGGAAACTCTTCACATCAGAATCTGTCACGGACGGACATCCCGACAAGGTCTGCGACATCATATCCGATACGATATTGGACGCTTACCTCGAGCATGACCCGAACGCGCGCGTGGCGTGCGAATGCTGCGCCACGACGGGGCTCGTCCTCGTGATGGGCGAAATCACATCCTCCGCCTCCGTCGAGGTGGCGCCGCTCGTACGCCAGGCGATACGGGACATCGGTTATGACGACCCCTGCCTCGGCTTTGACGCGGGCACCTGCGCGGTCATGGTGGCGCTTGGCAAACAGTCCCCGGACATCGCGCTGGGCGTGGACCGCTCGCTCGAGGCGAAGCAGGGCGGCGAGGACACCATGGCCACGGGCGCGGGCGACCAGGGGATGATGTTTGGCTACGCGTGCAGCGACACGGACGAATATATGCCCCTGCCCGTCTACCTCGCGCACAAGCTGACCAGAAGGCTCAGCGCGGTGCGAAAGGAGGGCCTTCTCCCCTGGCTTCGCCCCGACGGAAAAGCGCAGGTCACGGTGGAGTACGAAGATGACAAGCCCGTGCGCCTTGAGGCCATCGTCGTGAGCGCGCAGCACACGGACGATGTTTCGCAGCAGGAGATACGCCGCGCCGTCATCGAAAACGTCATCCGTCCCGTGCTGCCACAGGCGCTTGTGGACGATAAAACAAAGATCTACGTCAACCCGACGGGGCGCTTCGTCATAGGCGGGCCGCACGGCGATTCCGGCCTCACCGGCCGCAAGATCATCGTGGACACCTACGGCGGCTACGCGCGCCACGGAGGCGGCGCGTTCTCCGGCAAGGACCCCACGAAGGTGGACAGAAGCGCCTCCTACGCCGCGCGCTATCTTGCAAAGAACATCGTGGCGGCGGGGCTTGCCGCGCGTTGCGAAATACAGCTCGCCTACGCCATAGGCGTGGCGGAGCCCGTTTCCGTCAATGTGGACGCTTTCGGCACGGGCAAAGCGAGCGACGACAAGCTGACGCTCGCCGTGCGCAAAAGCTTCGACCTGCGCCCGGAGGCGATGATACGCGCGCTGGACCTGCGCCGCCCGATCTATCGCCGCACGGCCTCCTTCGGCCATTTCGGCGATCCCTCCATGCCGTGGGAAAAGACCGACCTGACGGAGAAGCTCAAGAGCGCGCTGGCAGCACTGTAGGGCAAGTCCGCTTCAAGCCAAAAGAAAAAGCCGCCCAAAGGCGGCGGGAACAAACGCCCTTCCATGAGAGAGAGCGCCGCGCTTAACCGGCGGCGGGCTCCGTGGGGGGCGTTCCGTATAGCTGCCAGTCCTCGGGCGGCACGGCGCCGAAGTCCAGCGCCGGACCCGTGCCGATGGCGATTTCCGCGGGGTTGCCCTTGTATTTATC
>JAEWMV010000207.1 GCA_023393045.1 Bacillota bacterium
CAATTACATACGCTCTTCACTTTATCTGGCCTCGAATCTCTTCTCTTAGAATTGAATCCTAATTAAATTAATCCGATTCCCTCGTGAGTCTTTCAACTCACTCGGTCATCCTCGAATTACCTTCGTCTTTTCCTTTTCCCTTGTCTTCTTCAAACACTATATAGTTTTCAAGGTGCGGTGTGCCGCGGCGTTTTTCATGTTGTCTCGCGCGACAGCTTTTGTATAATAACAAAACCAAATCGGAATGTCAATGCCTTTTTTCGCAACTTTTCGAATTTGACCAAAGTTTGCATCGGCGTGCCAAAAAGCATATAATGTCGGGGAATAAATGCAAGGAGCGATTCGCTGGAGGCGTTATGGATAAAAGACCCATCGGCTTTTTCGACAGCGGTCTTGGCGGCGCGAGCGTGCTTGCCGAAGCGTTAAACATATTGCCGAATGAAAGCTACATATATTATGGAGACGACGGCAACGCGCCCTACGGCGACAGGGCGGATGCGGACATCGCGCGCCTCACGCTTGCGAGCATGGACGCGCTCATGCGCTTTGGCGTGAAGGCCGTCGTATTGGCCTGCAACACGGCCACGGCCACCTGCATCGACCAAGTGCGCGCGCATATGCATGTGCCCGTCGTGAGCGTGGAGCCCGCCGTCAAGCCCGCGTGCGAAACGCCGGGGACGGGCCGCGTGCTCATGCTTGCCACGGCCGCGACGACGCGGCTTGACCGCTATCGCTGCCTGCTTTCGCGCATGCCGGAACCTTCGCGCGTCGTGAGCGTCGCCTGCCCCGGGCTCGTGGAGCGCATCGAGGAAGGCAAGCTCCTGCCCGGCGACTTTGATGATCTTTTCACGCGTTATCTTTCACATCTTCACAAGCAACAAATTGACGCCATCGTGCTGGGCTGCACGCATTATGTCTTTATAAAAGAAGCGATCGCGCTCTACGCCAAAGAGCACTTCTCCGCAGAATGCCGCCTTTTCGACGGCAACGCCGCCACGGTGCGCCAGCTTGGCCGTGTGCTCAAGGCCAACGGCCTCGTCAACGGCGCGGGCAGCGGCGCAGTCGAATATCACACCAGCGGCGACCGGGCGCGCCTCGAGCCGCTGTTTCGCTCGCTGATCAAAAATTCAAACTTATCTTCTTGAGCGGCCTCGTCTCGTCGATCGGGCCGCCGCCGAGGCAAACTTCACCGTCGTATAATACTACCCACTGGCTGGGCGTCACCGCGCGCTCGGGCTCCAAAAAATCGACGAGTATCCCCTCCCCCTGCACCTTGATGTGCACGGGAGAATCCGCCTGGCGGTATCTGAACTTGGCGGTGCACTCGAATTCCTTCGCAGGAGGCTCTCCCTCGATATAGCTCATCTTATTGGCCGTAAGCCCCAGCGAAAAAATCTCCTCATGCTCGCCCTGCTGCACGATGAGGAGGTTCCTCTCCATATCCTTGCCGATCACGAACCAGCTTTCCCCGCTGCTTTCACAGACGCCGCCTATGCCAAGGCCGCGCCGCTGGCCAAGGGTGTAATACATGAGCCCGTCGTGACGGCCGACGATTTTGCCTTCCTGCGTCACCATATCGCCCGGCCGCGCAGGGAGATACTGCATGAGGAAGCGCTTGAAGTTGCGCTCGCCGATAAAGCAGATGCCCGTGGAATCCTTCTTCGCGGCCGTCGCAAGTCCGGCCTCGGAGGCGATTTTGCGAAGTTCGCTCTTTTGCAGCTCGCCTATGGGGAACATGGCCTTTTCCAACTGCGCCTGCGTGAGTCCGGCGAGGAAATAGGTTTGATCCTTCCCCGCGTCGCGCGCGCGAAGGAGCCTGACGCGTTCCCCGCGCTTTTCGAGCCGCGCGTAATGCCCCGTCGCCATCGCAAAAGCCCCGGCGTTCATGGCAAGGTCGAGGAAGGCCTTGAACTTGATTTCGCAATTGCACAGCACGTCCGGATTGGGCGTGCGTCCCGCCGCGTATTCCGCGAGAAAATAGGAAAACACGCGTTCACGATATTCCCGCGCGAAATTGACCGTATAATACGGGATTTCGATCTTGTCGCACACACGGCGCACGTCCTCGTGATCCTCTTGCGCCGTGCAGACGCCCTCGTCGTCCTTTTCCTCCCAGTTTTGCATGAATACGCCCACCACGTCGTAGCCCTGCCGTTTTAGGAGCAGCGCCGCGACGGAGGAGTCCACGCCGCCGGACATGCCCACGATGACACGCCTGTTTTCAGAAAACGCTTCCATCATTTCTGCGATACGAGCCCGGGGCTTTTCACGAGCGGGTTCCCGAGATACAGTTCGCTTACGGTATCGAGCCGCTCGCCATCCTCAAGCATCCACACGCGCTCGACATAGGGCAGCTCCGTGAGCGTATTGATGACGCCGTACACGAACATCAGCTCGCGCCGGTTCGAGGGGATGGGCGAGTCCGCATTCACTATCACATCCCGGAGCTTTTCGCCAAAGCCCGCCTTCCAATCCACCACCGCCGTGCCGTCCGTCACATAGATGCCGCCGATATCATCGGGAGTAAAGCCCGGATAGGCGACGCCCGGGTCCGCCGGACCCGCGAGCAGTTCGCGCAGGCGGAGCATGGGGGCATATGCCGACGCGCCGGGGACGATACGCGTGGCGGCGAGCAGCGTCAAGCCCTCCCCATCCGGATAATACAGTTTTATGCCGTGGCCGACGATGTCCCTGAAGTCCGTGCGGTCGAAATAATCCTCGCACAAAAGGCGCTTTGCGCCGTTGACGTCCAGCACGCTGATGCGCACGCCGTCAAGATTTGGGATATAACTTGTGAGCGTCATGGTGAGCGCCGCGCACATGAGCGTTTCGTCGTACTCCACATTGCCTGTGCCGTAGCTCAAGGTGATGTCGAGTATATACGCCAATTCGCCGTCCTGCGGAACGGGCGGCGTATCGGGGGGCTCGATGTAGCCACCGGTCTCCTCAGGCGTACCCGTCGGGGTGGGGGTCGGAACGGCCTGCGTGCGGTTGGCCGCATACGTCTGTTCCCCGTAATTATAAAACTTCGGCGGGTCCGCAAGAGAAACGCCCGCCGGCAGCACGGGCTCAAGGCTGTTCTCGCCCGAGTCGCCCTCGCGAAGCTTCGCAAAGAGAAGCTGCACGATCTCCGCGTTCGTGGCGTTGACGGCATAGGTCAGCGCCTTGGTCTTTGCGACGAGGAGGGACCTTGACACGTCGGTGAAATAAAGCGTCGCCTCATGCGTTTCATACGCCACGGCCTCGCCCTGGGATTGGTAAGGAATCACCTCGTATTCCTGCTCCATGTTTTTTAGATAAACGTCCAGCGCGTCGCTCACGGGAGAAAGCGTACCAAGCGGCCTGCCCGAGTAACCCGGCTCCACGCCATTGAAAAACACGTTGACGGAGCTGATGCCCTCCGCAGCGTACACGGTGGAGGCGATTGCCGCGCGCGCGGTCAGCCAGGCGCGCAGCTGCGTGGGAAACTTGCCCGTGAAGTACACATTGCACACGTCGAGCGAGAGCTCCACATGCTCAAGATACAGCTCCTGCGGCACGGAGGGCTGCAAAAGCGCGCTCTCCGGCCCCGCGAGAAGGCCCATAATCGCGGCTTCCGCGCGGCTCATGCCCGTGCTGTAGGCAAGCGTGTGCTCCTCGGGATAGAGCTTGCGCCCGTCCTCCGAGACGAAATAGAGCTGGGCCTCGAACGAGGCGGCCGTGCCCTCCTCAAAGACGGGCAGCGTGGCCGTGCTCTCAGGAAGAGCGGGCGGGTATTCCCTCTCCTCCGAGCATGCCGGAAGGAGAAGCAGAACAAGCGCCAGCGCGAAGGTCAGCGCCGCACATTTCACAAGCCTTCTCATGCGCTTCCCCCCTCTATCAGTTCCTTGAAGGCGTAATAACCCAGTTTATAGATGTTGCCCTCGCTTCGAAGCGCGATGTTCACGCCACTTATCATAAGCGCGTTCCCCGCCGCGTCCGTAAACTCGAGGTCTGCGCTGACCCGTGCCTGCCCCGTCTCTTCGGCGATGTCGTATGAATAGAGCGTATAGCCCGTCACCCTGCCCAAGGAGAGCATCTCCGTTTCAAAATTCGCGTAGGTGGGCTTTTGCATGCCGCCGCTCTCCATTTCGGCAAAGAGGACGTACGCCTTTTCATATTCCCCCGCCATCATGCGATCCAGCGCGCACTTGGCCAGCGTAAGCGGCGAGACGACGGCGTCCGGGGCATACTCCATTGGTTCGAGCAGGTTGGAGTTCGCCTGCGCGTTTGGCGGGAATCCCAGCTCCTCGCGCGACACGCGCGCGCCCACGCCGCTGCCCTCCATAT
>JAEWMV010000226.1 GCA_023393045.1 Bacillota bacterium
AGGCGAAGGTATCCCCCGAGAGCGGCATGGCGAAGGCGCAAAGCAGCCCCACGCGGCTCAAGGCGAAATTCTTATCCTCCGCGATGAGCATGAGCACGGCGTAGAGCACGGCGGGATAGACCATCAGCGCGAGGCCGAGCAGCGTATCCTGCGTGCCGCGCTTTAAATTGAACACGCGCTCCGCGCAGATGAAGAGCACGCACGCGATCCACATAAAGAAAACGGCGGTAAGCCCGAAAATTCTGTATAAGAAAAAATACGATGCCGCAAAAAGATACGCAGGCACGATGAAAAGCTCCTTCTGGCTCTGATGCAGCGCCTGAAAAAGCTCGTACACGCTGAGTATCGCCGCGAGCGTGAACGCCACGCACTGATACCAGCCGCCCAGGGTCAGTACGGAAACGAAGAGCAAAGCGAGTATCGCCCCCACGACGACGCGCTTTAGCATGTTATTCAGCCCCCAATCCGCCGAAGCGCCTGTTCCTCCCGGCATAATCGGCCAATGCCGAAAGATAGAGTTCGTCCGAAAAATCCGGCCAGTATACGCCGATGAAATCCAGCTCGGCATACGCCGCTTGCAGCAGCATGAAGTTGGAAAGCCGCTTTTCCCCGCCGGTGCGAAGGAGCAAATCCATATCCGGCAAATCGTTCACCCAGAGCCGCTTTATCAGCTCACCCTCGTCGACCTTTTCAGGGTCAAACCTGCCCGAAACCGCGTCCACGGCGATGAGCCGCGCCGCGCGCGCAAGCTCAGCGCGGCTGCCGTAGTTGAGGGCGATGTTGAGATGAAGTCCCGTGTTCGCACCGGTTTTGTCCATCGCCGCGCGGCAGGCACGCGCGACGTTCCCCGGCAGGCCGTCGAGATCGCCCATGGCGCTGATGCGCACTTTATTGCGGTGCAATTCCTCCACTTCGGAGGCGAAATAGTCCATAAAAACGGAAAAAAGCGCGTCCACCTCCGCGCGCGGCCTCTTCCAGTTCTCGGTGGAAAACGCGTAGAGCGAAAGCGCCTCTATGCCAAGGTCCGAGCTCAATCGTATGATGCCGCGAAGCCGCTCCGTGCCCGCCCTGTGCCCCATGGCGCGCGGCAGGCCGCGCGAGGTCGCCCAGCGGCCGTTGCCGTCCATGATGATGCCCACATGCCTCGGCAGGGGTGAAAGCTTTTTTAAAAGCGCCTTGCGTTCCTCTGGGGTCAATCGTTGCCTCCCGTTTGCTCCGGCAGATAATCCACGTCCGTCTTGAACACGGCGTAGGCCAGCTCTATAGCGCGATCGCCCGTTTGGCGCACGCGCACCACGCGCGCTTCGTTTCCAAGGACGCCCTTCCTGCTGGAAACTTCCGCGCATGAAACAGCATACCCCTCCCGGGCGAGTTTATCCATCGCGTCGTGCAGTTCTCTGCCAAGCACGCCGCTCAAACCTGCATGATCTCCTTTTCCTTGTCGGAAAGTATCTTGTCGATCTCCTTGATGGTCGCATCGGTCTGCTTCTGAATCTGATCGTCGCTCTTCTTGAGGTCGTCCTCGGTGATTTCCCCCGCCTTCTGGGCTTTCTTGGCCTGCTCAATGGCGTCGCGCCGGATGTTGCGCACAGCCACCTTGGCCTCCTCCCCCGTCTTTTTCACATTCTTCACAAGCTCCCTGCGGCGCTCCTCCGTGAGTTCCGGGAACATCAGGCGGATGTATTTGCCGTCGTTGGAGGGGTTGATGCCAAGGTCGCTCTTTTGAATCGCCTTTTCTACCGCGCCCAATATGGAGGGGTCGTAAGGAGCGATGACGAGCAGGCGCGCCTCGGGCGAGGAGATGTTGCCCACCTGATTGACGGGCGTGGGCGTGCCGTAATAATCCACCATGATGCGCTCGAGCACCTGCGGATTGGCGCGGCCCGCGCGCATGACGGAAAGCTCGCGCTTGAGCGCGGCGATGGTCTTTGTCATTTTGTCCTTTGCGAATTCCAGTGCGTCCATAGCAAACCTCCTGTTACGATATTCCAGATTCTATTTTACCCAACGGGGGCGGCTTAGTCAATCAGCGTTCCCACATCGCCGCCTTCTGCGGCGCGCAATATGCTGCCCTCCTGCTTGATGGCGAACACCACGATGGGGATGCGCCTCTCGCGGCAGAGCGTGATGGCGGTGATGTCCGTGGCCTGAAGGTTCTTTGTGATGACTTCGTCATAACTCAAATGGGTGAAGCGCATGGCGTTCGGGTTGCGCTTGGGGTCGTCCGAATAGACGCCGTCCACGTTTTTGGCGAGGAAGAGCGCGTCCGCGCCCGTCTCCGCCGCCTTGAGCGCGGCGGCCGTGTCCGTGGAGAAGAAGGGAAGGCCTGTCCCTGCGGCGAATATCAGCACCTTGCCCGCGGCGAATTCCTCCTCGGCGCGCGCGGAGGTGAACGTGTCGCACACGCGCTCCATCGGGGTCGCGCCGAGCACCTTGCAGGGCACGCCAAGCTCATTGAGTACGGCTTCCATCGCAAGCGAGTTGATCACGGTCGCAAGCATCCCCATCTGATCCGCGCGGTTCCTGTCCATCGCGCCGGAGCTTCGCCCGCGCCAGATGTTGCCGCCGCCCAACGTGACGCCCACCTCAACACCCGCGTCGCATAGGGTTTTGATCTCAACGGCAATGCGTTTTACCGCCTCGAAGTCGATCACTTCCGAATTTCCTAAGGCCTCGCCGCTTAATTTGAGTGAAATACGCTTAAATTTAATCATGATGCTACCTCCGAAGTGCGAAAGGATATGAAAAGGGGAACACGAAGCCGTGTTCCCCGCTTGAACGGATTATTTGCTGAGCTGGCCCATGACCTCGTCGACGAAATTGTCTTCCTTCTTCTGGAGGCCCTCGCCCATCTCATAGCGCACGAAGCGGCGGATGCTGATCTTCTCGCCGATCTTCGCGGTGGCGGCGCTCACAACCTGCGCGACCGTCACGTCGGGATCCTTCACGAAAGGCTGCTCGAGCAGGCAGACCTCTTTGTAATACTTTTCGATGCGGCCGTCCACCATCTTGTCGATGATGGCGGCGGGCTTGTTCTTGAGCTTCTCATCGTTCATCGCCTGCTCGCGGATGATGGTCTTCTCATGCTCGACTTCTTCCTGATTGACCTCGTCCTTGGAGACGCAGGTCGGCTTCGAGGCCGCGATATGCATCGCGATATCGTGCACGAGCGCCTTGAAATCCTCGTTCTTGGCAACGAAGTCCGTCTCGCAGTTGACCTCGACGAGCACGCCGATTTTGCCGCCCAAATGGATATAGGAGTCCACAATACCTTCCGCCGCGATGCGGGAAGCCTTCTTGGCGCTTGCCGCAAGGCTCTTCTCGCGCAGGTAGTCCATGGCCTTTTCCATATCGCCTTCGGTCTCCGTCAGCGCCTTCTTGCAATCCATCATGCCGGCGCCGCTCATCTCACGCAGGGTCATTACATCTTTTGCCGTAAACATCGCTTCAATCCTCCTATGGCTTGCGACTTAAAAATCGTCCTCTTCCTTATCAGGCGCGGCTTCCTCGGCCGCCGTATCCTCCATCTGCTCGCCCTGATGCCCTTCGAGCACCGCGTCCGCCATCTTGGAGGCGATGAGCTTCACCGCGCGAATGGCGTCGTCGTTGCCGGGGATGGGGTAATCCACCTCGTCCGGGTCGCAGTTGGTGTCCACGATGGCAACCACCGGGATGCCCAGCGCGCGCGCTTCCAAAATCGCGATGTGCTCCTTGCGTGGGTCAACGATGAACACCGCCGCGGGCAGCTTCTTCATGTCCTTGATGCCGCCCAGGTTCTTTTCAAGCTTTTCCTGCTCGGCCTTGAGCTTGATGACTTCCTTCTTGGGAAGAAGGTTGAAGTCGCCGTCGGTCTCCATCTTCTCAATCTTGCGCAGCTTCGCGATGCGGCCCTGTATGGTCTTGAAGTTGGTGAGCATGCCGCCGAGCCAGCGCTGGTTCACGAAGTACATTTCGCAGCGCCTGGCTTCCTGCTCGATGGATTCCTGCGCCTGCTTCTTCGTGCCCACAAAGAGCACGGTGCCGCCGTCCATGGCGATGTCGCGCACAAAATAATACGCTTCGTCAATCTTCTTGACGGTCTTCTGCAGGTCGATGATGTAGATGCCATTGCGTTCTGTGAAGATGTACTCTGCCATCTTCGGGTTCCAACGGCGTGTTTGGTGTCCGA
>JAEWMV010000003.1 GCA_023393045.1 Bacillota bacterium
TGCTCGAGATTCTTGCGCGTGAGAACCTCGTTGGTTTCGCCGAAGGAGACGATTTTGCCGCGGTGGAGCAGCAGCGCGCGCGTGCCGTAGGCGCGCGCGAGGGAAAGGTCGTGCACGACGGAGACCACGGCGCGCCCCGTATCGCGTATCCAGTCCCCGATGAGGCTGAACACCTGCTTCTGATAAACGAGGTCGAGGTGGTTGGCCGGCTCGTCGAGCATCAATAGCCGCGGGTTCTGCGCGAAAAGCTGCGCGAGGAAGGCGCGCTGCAGCTCGCCGCCTGAAAGGGTCAGGACGGATTGGTTGACGAGCTTTTCCATGCCGGTTTTATTCAGCGCGTCCGCAACGCGCGCCTCATCCTCCGCATCGCGCGGCGAAAGGGGACCCTTGGCGTAGGCGTAGCGGCCGAGGCGCACGACCTCGCCCACGCTGAAGGAATAGCCCACATAATGGTTCTGCGCGAGCACGCCGAGGGACTTTGCGCGCTGCACGGACCTGAGCTTTGCAAAATCCTTGCCTTCGAAGAGAACCTGCCCCTCGTAAGGGACGGCCTGCGACACGGCGTTGAGGATGGTGGACTTGCCCGCGCCGTTGGGGCCGACGATCATCAGCCATTCGCCCGGTTTTACGGAAAAGCTCACACCGTCGACGATCGTGAGGGAGCCGTAGCGCACAAAGAGGTTTTTCACTTCAAGCATGGCTACTTCACCTTCCTTGACGCGTAGTAGATATAGACGAACACGACGGAGCCTATGAGGGAGGTGACCACGCCGATGGGCAATTCGAGGGGATTGAGCAGCACCCGCGCCAGGAGGTCCGCGAGCAGGAGGAAAATCGCCCCCGCGAAGAGCGAGGCGGGGAGGAGGCGCTTATGGTTGGGCCCCACGATCAGGCGCACCATGTGCGGCGTGACGAGCCCCACGAAGCCTATCGTGCCGCCGATGGATACGCACACGCCGATGAGCGCAGAAACGCAGATGAGGATAGTGAGCCGCACGCGCCGCACGTTCACGCCGATGCTGCGTGCGTTGTCCTCACCCACGGCGAAGGCGTTGAGCTCCCGCGCGCGCACGAATATGAGGCCGCCAAAGACCGCAAGCGCGGCGAGGAGCATGAGCGCGTTGCCGTAGCTCGTACCCTGCAGGGTGCCCATCGTCCAGAAGGTGATGTGCTTGATCCTGTCCGAGGCAAAGGTGATGACAAGGCTCATGATGCTTGAGACGAACATCGAATAGATGATGCCGATGAGTATGATGGTGTTGGTGGAAAGCGAAAAATCGAGCTTGTGGGCGAGCGCAAGTATAATAAGAAGCGAGACGAAAGCAAAGAGCATCGCCATCACGACCGTGCCCGCAAAGGGTATGCCAGGGATCGTCACGCCGAATGCGATGGCGATGACCGCGCCCAGCGACGCGCCCGAGGACACGCCCAGCGTGGAGCCATCCGCGAGGGGGTTCTTTAAAAGCCCCTGCATGGCCGCGCCGCAGAGCGAAAGTGACGCGCCCGTGAGCGCCACGGTGAGCACGCGCGGCAAGCGCACGGAGAGTATGATGGAATCCGATATGCCCTCCGGCATGGGGAGCTTCCATATCGCGTTCCATATGACCGCGGCGGTATCCTTAAGGGGGATGCTCACGCTGCCCGCGCATACGCAGAGGATGAACGCGGCGAGCGTTGCCGCGCCGAAGAGGAGGTATTCGTGTAATCTGAACCCTTCGCGCCGTCCCTTCAAACGTTTGCCTCCTTCATGCAATCTCTTAAATGTATGCAGGGGAGAAACCGCACTGCGGCCTCTCCCCGAAACACACCGCTTACGCGGCGTCCTGCTGCGCCGTTTCTACGAAAATGAAGTCATAGAGCATCTGCGCGCCGTCCGCAAGGCGCGGGCCGGGGCGGGAAAGCTCGTTGTTCTGCAGGTTGAGTATGGCGCCGTTTTTGATTGCCGTGATGTTCTCCCAGCCGGCGCGGGAGAGTATCTCCTCCTCCGGGGTGGGGCCTTCGCCGAAGTACATGGTGATCGTCACGATATAATCGGGATTGCGCTCTATGACCTGCTCCTCGGAAACCTCGCCCCAGCTCACGGCGTCGTCAAAGATGTTTTTAAGGCCGAGCATTTCGGCAATCTCGTTCATGAAAGTGCCCGTTCCCGCCGTCCAGAGGCCGTACTGCAGGGGGGAGATCTCAAAATAGATTGTCTTTTCTTCGCCGGAAACGTTGGCGGCGTCCGCGGCGACCTTGTCGAAGGTCGTCTTCATGGAATCGACCACGGCCGCGGCCGCGGCGTCCTTACCCAGCAGTTTGCCGACCATTTCAATGGCGGTATACACGCCCGCGATGTCCTGCGCGTCGCTCACAACGGTCTTGATGCCCGCGGACTCGAGCTGCGCGATCTGTTCCTCCGTCTGCGCCATGGTGCTCATGACGACCACCTGCGGCCCGAGCGCGATGATCTGCTCGATGTTTGTATCCGCGCCGCTCTGCACGGAGGGCACGTCCAGCACCTCGGCGGGGTAGTCGCAGTATTCGCCGCGGCCCACGAGCGTGTCGCCCGCGCCAAGCGCGTAGAGGATCTCGCAGTCGGACGCGGTCAGCGCGACGATGCGTGTGGCGGGCGCTTCAAGCGTAATTTCCTTGCCTGTCATGTCGGTGAAGGAAATCGAAGTGTCGACCGGCTCGGGCGACGCGGTCGCCTCAACGGTCGGTTCCACGCTCGACTGCGGCGTGTCGGTAGGCGTCACGGCGCCTTGATTCTGGCAGGCCGCCGCAAATACGAGCAGCAGCGCCAGCGCGAGGGTCAAGAGGGTGTTCCTAAAGGTTTTCATTTGGCTTTTCGCCCCTTTCCTTGATGTTCAAATGAATAGAGAAGGAGCAAAAAAGAGCTGCCCTTCAAGATTGAGGAGCAACTCTGTACGCACGGAAAGTAAGCCTGCGCAATTTCACTCAACCCCAGAAGTATTCCATGCGTAAACAGGTCTCCCGGCTTAGCTTCATCCTACTCGGGCGCCTTCCCATCTTTGCGATAGTGGCGACTTGCCCTTTCGTCCGCTTCACGGTTACTGGGATAGCCCGGAAATCACATCCGGTTCCCTCGGCGGCATTGCCGCCGGCGCTTTCGCGCATAAACGCACACTATTCATTTGCGCATATATTATTCCACCGAAAAGTGGAATTGTCAACCCCGCGTCAACGGCCGGGGCGCATGGGGAAACAGCCGCCCAGAAGGGGCGGGCAGCCGACAGTTGAGCATTGCGGCGGGTAAAGCGGTAAAATCGATTTGCCTGTCTTAGATATTGACATAATCAAAAACCGGGTCCATACTATGTATAACTACTTAGCATAACTATGTATTTTCGTATAGAAAAAGGAGAGGTGATTATGGCGGAGAGCAAATATATTCAGCAATTTAAAAAAGGGGCTTTTGAAATGGTGCTCCTGTGCCTGATTGCAAAAAAAGAAACTTACGGATATGAGATAATTACAGAATTGAATGAAACGGGCGGCAAGATATTTGGTTATGCCAGGGAGGGAACGATTTATCCAATGTTATAC
>JAEWMV010000035.1 GCA_023393045.1 Bacillota bacterium
GCCTAAGCTTAATATGGCTTCAGCCTCCGCCGCGGAAAGCATATGCCCTTTGCGGTCAAAGTAGGGGTGGTCCGTTCCCAGTTTTACAAATCGCTTCCAACGCATAGCCTATACCTCGAGCATCAGCACCATAAGATGCGTCATTGTCCGGGGGGACTGCCTCGCGAGAGCCTGGCGCATTCTCTTGAACTTCTGCGTCAGCGTGTTCGCTTTCATCCCCATTTGTTCGGCAACCTTTTCTATAGGGATATCGTCCACATAATGCAGGATGAACGCCCTGCGCGTTTCGGGGTCGCATTTTTGAAGATACTTCTCCAGCCAAAGCATCCACTCCGATTGCTCCATCTCCGCCTGCGCTTCCCAGTCCGCGCAGAGATTCCGGATATCCTCGGGCGACATGGCCGTGGACTTTCTGGAGTTGCGGATGATGTTGAGCGCCCGCCTTCGGATGCATACGGCCAGATACGCCCCCGGATCCTCAACATCGCAAAGCTCATCCTTTCTCTTTATCACGACCGCCGCGACGTCCTGCAGGACATCATAAGCATCGTCAAGATTCTTCATCATCATCAGAGCCAGCTTTAACAGGTCGCGATAATGTTCCTCAAAATACTTGATGATAGGATACTCCTCGATCATCTCGTACATCCGACAAACCTCCCGAAAATTCCTGTGTTTTCATTGTATCACAGATTCCGGGACTATATAAACGTCCGCAATATAACGTTCTGTATATAATGAACCGCCAGCAAGGTGAAATATGACATGAAATTTTAATATTTTTTCTGGATTATTGTGAATTCTTATTTGCCGCCGCATGAAGGGCGCCGCAACGCGCCGCCTCTTGTCCGCCGTATAGGACTGCACGGCTCCCCTTGCGGATACCCCGGTCGGACAATATTGCGCACCCCTCTTTGCATGGCGAATTTTTCACGCATAATACCGCATTTTATGCTTGTATAAATTATGTTTTTCTGATTATAATAATGTGTTCACTTGGAAAATATCTCCGGATTGCTTGGATGCGAAGGAAGGGTGGCCCGACTTTCGCGGCGTGAGTTTTTATCTTTTACGCTTCGCCGTCCGCCGCGGGCGGCATGCAGGGTGCTTGGAACAGAAGGCGGACTTTGGAGTTGAACCATGCGCAATGAAATCAATTATCTGGCGGAATTCAGCGATCCAACAATCGAGCGGGAATTTCAGACGATCGAAATCGAAAAGGGTATTCAGGCGAGCCGGTATACTTTCCTGACCTTCGGCATCGTCAACCTCGCGTTCGTCGCGGCGGATTACTTGTATCTGGCCTATGAGGACATATCCTTCGTGCTTTACCACTCGTTCATCCCGCGGCTCGTCGTATTCGTCATGGCGCTCGCCTCGTCCGTCGCGCTCAAGCGCGCTTCGAACAAAAAGGCCGTGATCCGGGCCATGCTCGCCGCCGCCATGCTCGCCTACCTTTTGCACGAATACACGGCAATCCGCTTCGCCCCCGTGCAGCTGATATTTGAAATACTCGACATCGTCATCATCAGCTTCGGCCTGTTCATGGTACCCAACAGATGGATCGCCAACATGTGCGCCTGCGTTGCGATGATCGTCATTTTCTTCGCGCTCTCCCCCCTGACGATACCCTCCATGGATGTGGGGATGAAGCTGCTTATTACGCTCTACCTGCTTTTGCATGTTTTGATGGTGGGCGTGCTGATGTATCGCATCAGCAACCACAAGCGGCGCAATTATCTGCAGCAACTGCAGCTCGAGGCGCTCGCCGATACGGACGGGCTGACAAAGGTGCACAACAGAACTTCCTGCGACAGGATGCTTGCGGACATGTGCGAAAAGCGCGCGGCGTTTTCGCTCATCATGGTCGACATGGACGACTTCAAGCAGATCAACGACACGCATGGCCACCTTGCGGGCGACGCCGTAATAAAAGAGGTGATCGACGCCATCAAAAGGGAAATCCGCCAGAACGACGTCGTCGCCAGATGGGGCGGCGAGGAGTTTGTGGTCATACTCCCCCACGCCACGCTGGAGGGGGCGCGGGAAATCGCGCGCCGCATCAAGGATTTGATCGCAAAAATCGAGTTCGACGGCAAAACGGGCTGCGTGACGGCGAGCATGGGCGTGACCGCCTTTATCGAGGGGGACGACATGCGCTCCATCATCAACCGGGCAGACCGGCTGATGTACGAGGCGAAAAACCGGGGCAAGAACAATGTCGTCGCCGGATGAAGCCGGCGAAAAGGAGGTTGCCGGCCGCATATTTGCCTCTTGACAAGGCGCGCTTTTTTTAGTATTCTGGCAAAAATGAGTTCACGGCAAAGCGCGCCCTGCGCGCCCGGACGAAATCATTTGGAGGTTTTAACCGCCATGCCGCATGAAAAGCGCAAAACAACCGATACGCTACGGATGAGAGAAAACACTGGTGCTTTCTGACACCAAGTGTTTTTTTTTAGCCGTAACTATAGAGTAAAGCCAAATTTATAACAAAGGAGAGACGCACATGCTAAAGAACCGGAACCTCATTGCGCCAAGCGACTTCACCGTTGCGGAAATTGAGGAGGTGCTCCAAAGCGCGCGGCGCATCATCGAACAACCCGCCGCCTATGCCGAGGCCTGCAAGGGAAAATTGCTTGCAAGCCTTTTTTATGAGCCTTCCACCCGCACGAAGTTCTCCTTCGACGCGGCCATGCTGCGCCTGGGCGGCCAGACGCTGGGCTTCTCCGACCCCACTACCTCCAGCGCGGCGAAGGGAGAGACCGTCGCGGACAGCGCGCGCACGGTTTCAAAGTACGTGGACCTCATCGTGGTGCGCCACCCCAAGGAGGGCACGGCGAAGCTCATCAGCCAGTATGCCGACTGCCCCGTCATCAACGCGGGGGACGGCGGGCATCACCACCCCACGCAGACGCTCACGGACCTTCTCACCATCCGCCACTATAAAAAATCCTTTGACGGGCTGACGCTCGGCGTCTGCGGCGATTTGAAATTCGGCCGCACGATACATTCGCTCGTGACGAGCTTCGCCCGCTATGAAAACGTGCGCTTCCTTTTCATCTCGCCCGAGGAGCTCGCGATGCCGGGCTTCGTCAAGGAAGAGCTCGACGCGCGCGGCGTGCCTTATACGGAAACGAACAGCCTCGAGGGCTGCATCCCCGAGCTTGACATCCTCTACATGTCCCGCGTGCAGCGCGAGCGCTTTATCAGCGAGGAGGAATACCTCAGGCTCAAGGACTTCTTCATCCTCACCAAAGAGAAAATGACGCTCGCGAAGAAGGACATGATCGTCATGCACCCGCTGCCGCGCGTCAACGAGATCGCCACCGAGGTGGACGACGACCCCCGCGCCGTATACTTCGAGCAGGTGCGCTTCGGCATGTTCGTGCGCATGGCGCTCATCCTGAAGCTGCTGGGGATAGAATAGCAAAGCGCAAAACGAAAGGAGAGAATTTATGATAAACGTATCCAAGCTCAAAAAAGGCATCGTGATCGACCATATCCGCGCGGGTCACGGCTACAAGATATTCCAGCAACTCGGCCTCGACAAGCTGGAGGATGTGGTGGTGCTCATGCGAAACGTCTCAAGCGAAAAGATGGGCCGCAAGGACCTGATTAAAATCGAAACCAACCTTGAGCTCAACTTCGACGTGCTCGGCCTCATTGACCCGGGCGTGACCGTCACCTACGTGGAGGAAGGCGAGCGCGTGAAGAAGGTGAAGCTCGTCCCGCCGCAGGAGGTCGCGGGCATACTCTCCTGCAAGAACCCGCGCTGCATCACCAATCAGGAGCATATCGAAAACGTGAGGTTCCGTTTGGTGAACGCCGCCGCAAACGAATACGCGTGCGAATACTGCGACGCGCGCACGCGCCTGTAAGTGGCCGCTTCCATGAGAGCACGCTATACGAACGCCCGCCTCATCGACGCTGCCGGCGAGAGGTTCGGGGAAGTCTATACCGAAGGCGGCGCAATCCTGTACTGCGGCGAAAAAACGGATTTGCCGCATGACGTTTCCGTGAACCTTGACGGGCGCGCGCTGATGCCCGCCCTCATCGACATGCACTGCCATTTGCGCGATCCGGGTTTTCCTCAAAAAGAGACCATGGAGACCGGCATGCGCGCGGCCTTGAAGGGCGGCTACGCCATGCTCTGCGCCATGGCGAATACGGACCCTGTGTGCGCCACGCCGGAGCTTGTTGCAGCCAACCATGAGAAAGCGGAAAAGCTCAAGCTCTGCCGCCTCATGCAATCCGCCGCCGCCGGGGAAAACCTCGAGGATGCAGTCCCCACAAACTGGGCGGCGCTTTCCCGCGCGACGGGCATGCTCACCAACGACGGCAAAACGATATTTTCGGATGTGTTCATGAAAAACCTCCTTATCGCCTCCCGCGTATACGGCTTTCTCATCAGCACGCATTGCCAGCCGGAGCGTAAAACTGTCGCGCGCGACATCGATTTAATCCGGGAGGTGGGCGGCAACCTGCACGTAGGGCACATCAGCCGTGCCGAAACCGTTGCGATGATACGCGCGGCGAAAAAGGAAGGCCTGTCCCTCACCTGCGAGGTCACGCCCCATCATCTGTTCGGCTACGACGACGCATACCGCGTCAATCCGCCGCTGCGCACGAAGGCGGATGCGCAGACCTTAATCGAGGGCATCAAGGACGGTACGGTGGACTGCCTTTCCACCGACCATGCGCCGCACACGGCGCAGGACAAGGCCGCGGGCATGGCGGGCATTTCCAACATCGAATACGCGGCGCAGGTGTTCATGCAGGTGTTCTATGAAAACAGGATACCCTTAACGAAGCTGAGCGAGCTCGCCTCGTATAATCCCGCAAAAAGGCTCAATCGAAAAGCGGGACTGCTCAAAGCGGGTTATCCCGCCGACCTCGTCATACTCGAGCCGGACGGAGAATATACCATACGC
>JAEWMV010000046.1 GCA_023393045.1 Bacillota bacterium
TCCGCGAGCCTGGGGAGCTGCGCTACGCGCCCGATGAAAATTTCCTCGCTGGCGTTCGTGAGGGAAGCGAGGTCCTTATAGTAATAGGTTTCGGAGGGAGCGGTGATGACGGCGTTTTGTTCCGCGATATTTTCGCGTATAGCGGAGAGTGAAAGCTTCACGCCGGAAAAGACAACCTCGCCCTCGCCATTGACGGGAAGAGGCCCGTCGGTGAGGAGCGTGAAGCCCGATGTATCCTCGCTGTAATAAACCTCGGCATCGTCGTCGCCGAGATAGAGGAGATAGGTTTCGTTCTCCTTCATCGCGCCATCCGTGCAGTGAATGAGATCGCCTCTGGCGGCGGTGCCCGCGAGCACCTCGTCCACCAGCAGGTCGTAGCAGGTGTCGCCGTCCTCGTTGATGTGGGAGCGTACGCATTTTCCCATCACCACGAGGGAGGAATTGCGATAAACGCGCTGCGCGTCCGACCAGACGCGCTCGTCGGACACCTTCGTGCCCGTGGCGGAGGAACAGGCGCACAAAAGCAGCAGCACGGCCACGATGAGAGCCATGAGCCTTGTGCTTGATTTCATGCGTTTCCCTCCTTCCTGCGCGGTCAAGGGCTATCTATCATCATAAACGAAACACGCGTCCAAAAGGTTTCACAAAAGTAAATAAAATATGAACACGCCCGTCAATTTCCGGCAAAATTCACATTTCCCGCCGGCCTTCCATGGCCTTGAGGAGCGTCATCTCATCCACATACTCGAGGTTGCCGCCTATGGGGATGCCGTGGGCAATGCGCGTCACGCGCACGCCCTTGGGCTTGAGCAGCCGCGCGATATAGCTCGCCGTGGCCTCGCCCTTCACGTCCGGGTTGGTGGCGAGTATCACCTCGCAGACACCGCCTTTTTCTATGCGCTCCAGCAACTCTTTGATGCGGATGTCCCCGGGGCCGATGCCGTCCGTGGGGGAAATTGCGCCGTGGAGCACATGGTATTTGCCGCGGTACTCGCGCAGCTTCTCCATGGAAAAGACGTCACGCGCCTCCTCGACCACGCAGATGGTTTCCTCGCTTCGCTGCTTGTCCGCGCAGATGGCGCAGGGCTCCACGTCCGTGTAGTTGCCGCATACGGGGCAGAAGCGGATGTTGTCCCGCGCGCGCACGATTGCGCCCGCAAGCTCCCGCGCGCCGCCGTCGGGCATGTCGAGGATGAAATACGCAAGCCGTTGCGCGCTTTTCGTCCCGATGCCGGGCAGGCGCGCAAGCTGCGTGACGAGCGCGTTGATGGAATCGACGCCCATACCGGTATCAGAACCCCAGATTCATTCCGCCGGTCACACGGTTCATTTCGGCGTTCATGGTCTCCTCCGCAGTGCGAAGCGCCTCGTTCACCGCGCTGATCACGAGGTCCTGCAGCATCTCCACATCGTCCGGATCGACGCAGGCGGGGTCAATGGCGATGCTCTTTACTTCCTTGCGGCCGTAAACCGTCGCGGATACCGCGCCGCCGCCGACGGTGGCGGTGAATTCGCGCTCGGATATCTCCTGCTGAATGCGCGCCACGTCCTGCTGCATCTTCTGCGCCTGCTTCATGATCTGCTGCATATTGCCGCCCATGCCGGGGAAGTTCGGTCGTGCCATATTGCCCTCCGAAAGTCTATTTTAACAATTTATTATACATCATATTGCGGCGCGTGTCCATCAATCCACAATTTCTATGTTTGCGCCGAAAGCGTTCTTCGCGCGCTCCTCCAGCGAATCACCCGCGTTTGCGACGCGAAAGCGCAGCCGCGTGCCCGGCCGCAGGCTCTCGAGCAGGGGGGAGAGAAAGCCTTCCTGTTTTGTGAAAGCGTCCGCAAAGCTCTTCTGCGGGAAGCTCACAGAGAGCAGGTCGCCCGCAAGCTCCGCCGAGACCGTGCGGTACCACAGCGCCGCAAGCGAGGGATTCTTCTGCTGCACCAGCTTCTTGAGCGCGTCCCAGAGCGCGGGGCCGTCCAGCGGCGCGTCTTCCTCCGCGGAAGGGGGAGATGGTTCCTCATCGTCCTTTGCGGCGGACTTTGCCGCTTCCGCCTTCTTTTTCGGCGCGGCGGATGCGCTCACACCTTCGGTCGCTGCGGGCGCGGGGGAGGCGAAAAAAACGTTTTTCAGCCTTTCCTCAAGCTTTTCCATACGTTCCATCAAAAGCTCCGGAGTTTGTATAAGCTCCTCCTCGGGGGAGGTGATGCGAACCAGCGCGCATTCAAGCTGCACGCGCGGCAATGACATATAGCGCATGTTGCCCATCGCGCCCATCATGATGTCGATGGCGCGCAGCAGCGTTTCGGCGCGCACATTCTGCGCCTGCGCGATGTAACGGCGCATGGCGTCCTCCGTGCAGTCGAGTATGTCCGCGCAGTTGCCGCAGAGCTTGGCGAGCAGCAGCGCGCGAAGATGCGCGGTCAGATCGCGCGCGAAGCTCATCAGGTCGCGCCCGTCGGAGATAACACGGTCGAGCGCGCGAAGCGCCGCCTCGCGCTCGCCAGAAAGGAGCGTGCCCGCGACGGTGAAGAGGAAATCCCCCTCCATGCTGCCTAAAACCGAGTAGACCCCCTCGGCGGAAACATCGCTGCCGCAGAAGGCGAGGCATTGATCCGCGAGGGAGAGCGCGTCCCTCATGCCGCCCTCGGCGGCGCGTGCGATGGCGAGCAGGCCCTCATGGTCGATTTTTGCGCCCGCGTCCGTCACGGCGGCTTCCACGCAGCACACGATGTCGGCGACGGCGATCCTGTGGAAGTCGAAGCGCTGGCAGCGGGAGAGTATGGTGGCCGGGATGCTCTGCGGCTCGGTGGTTGCGAGTATGAATACGACGTGGGCTGGCGGCTCCTCCAGCGTTTTTAAGAGCGCGTTGTTCGCACTGCCGGAGAGCATGTGCGCCTCGTCTATGATATACACCTTGTGGGAGAGCTCAAGCGGCAAAAAGCGCGCCTTGTCGAGCAGCGCGCGCATGTCCTCCACGCGGCTGTTGGAGGCGGCGTCCATCTCGATGATGTCCGCGGTCTCGCTTTGTGTGGTTAGGCAGGCCGCGCATTTGCCGCAGGGTTCGCCGTTTTCGGGGGCAAGGCAGTTCACGGCGCGCGCGAGTATTTTCGCGGTGCTGGTCTTGCCCGTGCCGCGCGTGCCGGAGAAAAGGTACGCGTGCGCGGTGCGCCCGGTGGTGATCTGGTTTTTTAAAATCGTGGTCACATGCTCCTGCCCGAGCACCTCGCTGAAGCGTTTGGGCCTGTATTTGCGATAGAGCGCCTGATATGCCATAGTGCCTCCGTAAAAAGCGTCACAAAAGCGGTCTTGCCTGTTTTTGCCTGATATGATTATGCAAAACGCATGATGTCAATATACATTTTAGCATTTCGCACACCTCATTGCCATAGGTAAAAAAATGCGGTATAATACCATTCATGCTTAAAATATAAAAAAGGGAAAGTAGTCGGCGGCCATGGAAAAGAAAAAAATCGTTTTCAGCGGAATTCAGCCCTCGGGTTCGCCCACTCTTGGCAATTATGTGGGGGCGCTGCGCAATTGGTCGTTGCTCCAGGGCGAGGACAGGTTTTGCTATTACTGCGTGGTCAATCTGCACGCGCTCACCGTAAAACAGGATCCGGACGATCTTCGCCGCCGCAGCGCGGAAACCATCGCGCTCATCATGGCCTGCGGCATCGACCCGAAAAACTCCGTGGTGTTCGTGCAAAGCCACGTCAAGGAGCATTGCGAATTAGCCTGGCTGCTTTCCTGCTCCACCTATATGGGCGAACTCAACCGCATGACGCAATTCAAGGATAAATCCCAGAAGCATGCGGACAACATCAACGCGGGGCTCTATACCTATCCCGTGCTGATGGCCTCCGACATTTTGCTTTATCAGACCGACCTCGTGCCCGTGGGCGAGGATCAGCGCCAGCATATAGAAATCACGCGGGACGTCGCCATCCGTTTTAATAACGCGCACGGCGAGGTGTTTAAAATACCCGAGGGCTATATGCCAAAGGTCGGCGCGCGGGTGATGAGCCTGCAGGACCCGGCGCAGAAGATGAGCAAGTCCGACCCCAACCCCAACGGGTATGTGGCCATTATGGACGATCCTTCCGTTATCGCAAAAAAATTCAAGCGCGCCGTCACGGACAGCGACGGGCAGATCAAATACGACCCCGCCAACAAGCCCGGCGTGTCGAACCTGCTTGAAATCTATACTTCCTTTACGGGCGCGAGCATCCCGCAGGCGGAGGAGCATTTTGCGGGGCAGGGCTACGGCGCGCTCAAGGGCGAGACCGCGGACGCCGTCATCGCGGAGCTGACCCCCGTGCAGGAGCGTTTCCGCGCCTATATGGCGGACGAGGCGTACCTTCGCTCCGTCATGGAGGACGGCGCGGCGCGCGCGGCGAAGAACGCCGCAGAAACGCTCAAAAAAGCCTATCACGCCGTGGGGCTGGACGCGTGATCAATTGACAATCGAGAGTTGACAGTTGACATTCGCTTAAGGTATTGACGGCTTCCGCACTAAGGGGAGGCCGTTCAGATTTATACAACGGGAGGGCGCATATGCGCGGACTGGGCACGATTGTGAACGTGGCGGCGGTCATCGCCGGCGGACTACTGGGACTACTCATAAAAAATGGCCTCAAGCAGCGCGTGCAGGACACGCTCGTGCAGGCGCTGGGACTGAGCACCCTATTCCTTGGTATTTCAGGCGCGCTGACGGGTTTGTTGACGCTCTCGGAAGAGGGCAAGCTCACGACCACAGGCACGGCGGTGCTGATTGCATCCCTCGTGGGCGGCGGGCTGATTGGGGAGCTTATTAACATCGAGCAATGGCTTGAGCGTTTTGGAGAATGGCTCAAGCGCAAATCGAAAAGCGAGAACGACGCGGGCTTCCTCAGCGGCTTTATTACCGCGTCCTTCGTGATCTGCATCGGCGCGATGGCGGTCGTCGGCTCCATTGAGGACGGGCTTTCCGGCAACGCCTCCATGCTCTATGCAAAATCCGCGCTGGACGCCGTCATCGTGATGATATTTGCCTCGACCTACGGCAAGGGCGCCATCTTCTCCGCCATACCCGTGGGCATCTTCCAGGGTTCCATCACGCTGCTTGCGGGGCTGGTCGCGCCGTATCTGGGCGCGGCGGTCATTGCAAGCCTTTCCTTTGTGGGGTCCGCGCTCATCTTCTGCGTGGGCGTCAACCTCGTTTGGGGCAAAAAGTTCAAGGTGGCGAATCTCTTGCCCGCGCTCATCATCGCGGGAGGAATCGCGGGCTTCATGGGGTAAGCCGCGCGCGTTGATTCAATGGATAATGAAAAGGGCCCTCGCAAGACGAGGGTCTGTAGCATGTTAAAAAAGTGGCGGCGCCACTTTTTTGTTTTACAGGTTTTACATTGCGTCCGCAGTTCCGGGCGTGATACGATGACAAAAAGACCTGCGGAGAGAAAACAGACGTTTTTTGCGCATGTGCAACTGCCGGTTGACACATTTCCAAGCCTGCTTTATAGCGCGCAACCGGAAAGATTGGTATGCTTGAAGCACGATATCGTAAATCAAATTTTGTTGGAGGAAGATTATGATTCTCGCGGATAAAATACTCGCGCTCAGGAAAAGCAGCGGGTACTCGCAGGAGGAACTTGCGGAAAAGCTCAACGTCACGCGCCAGTCCATATCAAAATGGGAGAGCGCGGCGAGCATACCCGACATCAGCAAGATACTCGAGCTTGCGCGGCTCTTCGGCGTGACGACGGATTATTTATTGAAGGACGATATGGACGCGCCCTCGTACACGGCGCAGGATGACTTCGGCAACGTCAAGCGCGTTTCCGTGCAGGAGGCAAACGCCTACACGGCGGATTACGCGCTCTATGCAAAGCGCACTGCCTTGGGCGTGATGCTGTGCATATTAAGCCCCGTGCTGCTCATCCTCCTCAACGGCCTCTCATCGACGGAGTTCCCGGGCTCGGTGCTCTCGGAAGAGCTCGCCGCGGGCATCGGCGTGGTGGCGCTGCTTGCCCTGGTTGCCTCGGCGGTCACGCTCTTCATCGTAAGCCTGTCCGGCGTGCGGCGCTACGAGTATCTCCAGCACGGCGAATTCGAGCTGGAGTATGGCGTGGAGGGCATCGTGCGGGAAAAGTGGAACGCCTTTGAAACAAGGCACACCGCTATGGTCGCCATCGGCGTTGTGCTGTGCATACTCTCCTGCGTGCCGCTGATTATCGCCGGGCTCTCGGACGCGCCCGATTACGTGCTGATATCCCTCGCGGCGCTGCTGCTGTGCATCGTCGCCTTCGCGGTCAATCTGCTCGTGCGCGCCAGCATGAAAAAGGAAAGCTTCGACAAACTCCTGCGCGAGGGGGAATACAGCATCCGCGAGCGGGAGGAAAACAAGCGCGCAAGCAAGTTCAGCGCCATTTACTGGCCCTGCGTCACGGCGGTTTACCTTGCCGCAAGCTTCATCACCAACCGCTGGGATCTGACGTGGATCATCTGGCCCGTCACCTCGCTCCTGTTCGCCGCGATTTCGGCGGCGCTCAAGCAAAGCAAGAACGATTAAAAACCGCGCTCTGCACGCGGCGGTATATGAAAACGGGGGCGGCTGTAATAGGCCGCTCCTATTTTCCGTCTATGTGCTTCTCCTTGAAACGGATGACCCAGAAAACGCCTACCACAACAGCCATGATGGGGAAAAGCGAGATGAGGATGTACAATCCGATATCGGGTCGCGCATCGCCCTGTTCGGCCGTTTGGCCGGGAGCGGGGCTCGCTCTGGGCGTGGATTCCACGCTTGCGGGCGCAAAGGCGGCGTAGCCTTGGGCATGTGCCAACATAGGCAGGGCGAGCAGGGCGGCCGCCAGCAGAAGAACGAGCGCTTTTTTCATATCAACCCTCTCTTACGACGCCGCTTCCGCCCACGCGTATCTTCGGCGCGCCGTCGGCTTCAAGCGTCAGCATGGAATAGATCTTCGAGGGCTTGCCCATCGCCTCGCCCTGAACGAACAGGTTGGTTTCACCCGGCTTAATTTTGCCCCGATTGTAAAGATAATACGTGAGCGCGCCGTTTGAAGTGCCCGTCGCTGCCTCCTCGCTGATGCCGTAGAGCGGGGCGAAGTTGCGGCAGTATGCCGAAGCGTTTTCCGCAAAGGCGAAGGCGTGCACGCCCGTCACCCCAAGCTGCTTGGATAGGAGGGCAATCGCGTCGAAATCGGGATTCATCGCCGCGAGCAAATCACGGCTTTTGATCGGCAGCATGATATCGGGAAGGCCCGCGTCGACGGCCGCGGGAAGCAGGTCGCCGCACGTGTCCTTTGGCAGTGCGAACATGGCGAGCAGCGTTTGCGCGTCCGCGTCGTCCAGCGAAAAAAGCTCCTTGGGGCTTGCCATGTCGAGCCACACGAGGCCGCCGCGCACGTCCACCGTTATGTCGCCCGCGCCCGTGCGGGCCGTATAGCGCCCGCCCTCCGCGATTATGCCGAGTCTTTGCATCAGAGAGAAAGCGCCCACCGTGGCGTGTCCGCAAAGGGGGACTTCCTCCACAGGGGTGAAGTAGCGGATGCAAAAAGCGCCGTCCCCAAGCGGAAGCACAAACGCCGTTTCCGAAAAACCGATTTTTGCCGCCGCGGCGCGCATGGCTTCCTCGCCGGGCAGCGCATCCTCAAAAAGAGCGACGCCGGCAGGGTTCCCGCCAAGGGGCGCGTCGGTAAACACATCGACCGTATAGACTTTCATATGCCCTCCATCGGATAAGTCGGTGTGATGAATGTATCCATGATACCATATATTATGCTAAAGCGCTATTGACGCCGGGTGTGCGGAGTTGTAGCATAATCGTTAGCTTAAGCGAACTGAGGAGAACCGTATGGGCAGCAATACGGATAACACGTTGGGGAACCTTGAAATCGGCAAAAGCGGCCGCGTGAGGGCTGTACGCATCGCAGACCGCCGCATGCGGCGGCATATCACCGACATGGGCATTACGCCGGGCACGGAAGTGAAGCTCGTCAAGGCCGCGCCCATGGGCGACCCGCTTGAAATCGAGCTGCGCGGTTATTCGATGTCCCTTCGCCGGGCGGACGCGCAGAGCATAGAGCTCATGAGCGAGCAGGAGCACAAGCATTGGCGCGAGCGCACCATGCTCGCGCGCAGCGAATTCGAAAAGCGCGCTGCGGAGCGCCTCAGGGAGACCCAGCCGGAAGTAAGCGACGCCGCATACCATGCGCGCGCGGCGCAGCTGACGGCCTTCATGCTTGAAAAGGGAGGCTGCTGCGAGAACGGCGAGGGGGATTACTGTCCCCGCGAGGTTTTCGGGGACGACGGCGGGTCGGTGCGGCTTGCGTTGGTGGGCAACCCCAACTGCGGCAAGACCACGCTGTTTAACGCCATGACCGGCGCGAAGGAGTATGTGGGCAACTGGCCGGGCGTGACGGTTGAGAAGAAGGAAGGCAGGGTCAAAGCCTTCTCCGGCAAACGCGGTGGGGAAGGGCTCTGCACCCTCGGGCACGAGATGACGGTGGTCGACCTGCCG
Source organism: Bacillota bacterium (assembly GCA_023393045.1). Lineage (GTDB taxonomy): Bacteria > Bacillota > Clostridia > Christensenellales > CAG-138 > Phil1. The sequence goes on from JAEWMV010000046.1 coordinate 8,517, forward strand.
GGCATCTATTCGCTTTCCCCCTATTCGATGGAGGAGATCATCGCCCGGGACTATATCATCAACGAAAAGCCGGAGGCGATCATCAACATCGTGGACGGCACAAATCTGGAACGCAATCTATACCTGACCATACAACTGCTGGAGCTGGAGCGCCCTATGATCATCGCCCTCAATATGATGGATGAGGTGCAAAAGCGCGGCGATACGATTGACTGCGAGCGTCTCTCGCTGGAGCTTGGCATCCCAGTCGTGCCCATCAGCGCGAGGACGGGGGAGGGCATAGGCGATCTTGTGGACGGCCTTCAGCGACTGTTGCACGCCGCGCATGCCCAGTTCCACGAGGGGTTCAACATTGAGCCGGACGATGTGTATGACGCGTTCACGCACATGCAGCACCACCTCATCGGCCGGCTTGTGGACGAGTATGCGGATAAGGCGGGGCTTCCCAAGCACTGGACGCAGATCAAGCTCCTGGAGGGGGACGAGCGCGTACGCGCGTCGCTCCAGTTGCCGCAGGACGTGCAGGACAGGGTGGATGAGATCGTGCGCGCCTTCGCGCTGGCCAACCCCTTCGGGGATAACGAAACCATCGTGGCGGACAGCCGCTACGCTTATATTGAAAAGGTCACGGTAGCCTCGATGAAAAAGGGCGCGAAGGATATCGTCGCCGAGAGCAACGCGAAGATCGATAGGCTGCTCACCAACAAATGGCTTGCGCTGCCCCTGTTTTTGCTGATTATGGGCCTGATTTTCACGCTCACCTTCTCCACCGTGGGCGCGGCGCTCTCCGACGCCGTGGGCGCGGCCATCGACGAGGGCTTTGCGCCCTTTGTCAAAAACAGCCTCGAAGCCTCCGGCGCGCAGGCGTGGTTTGTGAGCCTCATATGCGATGGCATCATCCGCGGCGTGGGCGGCGTGCTGACCTTCCTTCCGCAAATCGCGCTGCTCTTTTTTTGCCTTTCCATACTCGAGGACAGCGGCTATATGAGCCGCATCGCCTTCATCATGGATAAGCCCATGCGCCGCCTCGGCCTTTCGGGAAAAAGCTTCATCCCGCTGCTGATGGGCTTTGGCTGCACCGTGCCCGCCGCGATGGGCGCGCGCACCATGGACAACCAGCGCGACCGCAGGATGACCATACTGCTGCTGCCCTTTATGAGCTGCTCGGCAAAACTCCCCGTTTACGGGCTTATCGCGGGTGCATTCTTTGACAAGCACAGGATGCTCGTCATCCTGAGCCTGTATCTTCTTGGCATACTCATGGGAGTTGTCTCCGGCCTGCTCTTTCGCGGCAATCTGTTTGAAAAGGGGGAGGCGCCCTTTGTCATAGAGCTTCCGCCCTACCGCTGGCCGACGGCGCGCAACACCCTCACGCACGTGTGGGAGCGCGTGAGCCATTTTCTCGAAAAAGCGGGCACGATCATCTTTGTGATGTCCGTGCTGCTGTGGTTCCTGCAGAGTTTTGACTTTTCCTTCGCGTTCGTTTCCAACCCGGGGGAGAGCATCATCGGCAAGGTGGGCACAATGATCGCGCCCGTGTTCGCGCCGCTGGGCTTCGGCTCTTGGCAGGCGAGCGTGGCGCTGCTCACGGGACTCGTCGCCAAGGAGGCGGTGGTGAGCTCCCTTTCGATGTTTGCGGGCTTCTCGGCGAGCGCGGGCGGCGCGGTCGTGCGCGGCGCGCTTTCCGCCTTCTTCACGCCGGCTTCGGCGTACAGCTTCCTCGTGTTCGTGTTGGTCTACACGCCCTGCCTCGCCGCCGTCGCCATGATGCGAAGGGAGCTTGAGAGCCTGAAATGGACGGCATTCGCGGTTTTCTTCCAGATGACGAGCGCATGGCTCGCGTCCTTTGCGGTGTATAATATATTGGGGCTGTTCAGCGGGGAAGTAAAGGCGGAGCTTGTGTTTTACCTAGTTGCCGCGGCCATCGCGGCCTACAGCATTTATATTTTTGTGCGGCACTTCCGCCGCCGGGGCTGCTGCGAGGCGTGCGGGCATAACTGCAATGGTTGCCAATATGCCCCACGCTGTTCACAAAAAGGTCGAGATAAATAGCAGGAGATTATGCTATACTCGAAGAAAGCAATATAGGACGCCGCTTCATATTGCAGGCGTTCGAAAGGGGTAAGAAGATGAAAATCTCGATTATCGGCAAAAACATCGAAGTTTCGGATTACCTGCGCGACCTGATCACCAAAAAGGTCAACAAGCTGGATAAGTATTTTACCGAGGACACCGAAGCACATGTCACGCTGGCGGTTGAGCGCAACCGCCACATCGTGGAAGTCACCATACCCCTCGTAGGCGGCATCATCCGCGGCGAGGAGACCTCGGGCGACATGTACGCCTCCGTGGACAATGTGCTCGCGAAACTCGAAAAGCAGATAGTTCGCCATCGCACCAAGCTTGAAAAGAACCTGCGCGCAGGCGCGTTCAAAGCGCCCGAACCCGTTTTCAGCGAGAACCTCTCGCAGGAGGAGTTCGAGGAGGAACCCGCGCGCGTGGTCAAAATCAAGCATTTCGACATCAAGCCTATGACCGTGGACGAAGCCATGCTTCAGCTTGAGCTTCTGGGCCACTCCTTCTATATGTTCACCAACGGCGAAACCGGCCTCATCAACGTACTCTACCGCCGCAAAGACGGCAACTACGGCCTGATCGAACCCGAAGCGTAAACTTTTTAAGATTAGCAAAGCCGCCCCTTTCGGGGCGGCTCTTTTGTCCGTTTTTCTTGATTACGCGATTTGTGCTTCCACCCTTTGCAGGATGTCGCTGATTGTCCGGATGTTCTCCTCATCCTCGACGATGAGGTCGAATTCTTCCTCCACCTCGAGGATGATTTCCGTCAGGTCGAGCGAGCCGATGCGCGCCTCGAAGGACTGGGGGTCCGACGCGACCGCTTCCACGGGTACACCGATCACTTCGCTGACAATCCCGCAGATCTTTTCATAATCCGACATTGATTGACCTCCGCATAAGTGCCTAATAATAAAATATGACGTATTTACCCGAACATTCGTGAACGTCAATGATGATAATCTATCATAGTCCGCTTTGTGTAGCTTGTCAAGCGTTACTCTGTAAAGCGCGGAAAACCTGCCAATTTGTGGTATGATCGACAGAAACAAAACACCATATATGGTGCGTGTTTATGAATCTGGCATAAAAAAATTGGGCTCAAAAAAATGAAAAAAGCTGTGCGAAAAAGCGCGGCCTATTACGCGTCAATTGTCCTGCGTCAGCCTGTTCATGAGCATTTTTATCTCTTCCGCCGGGAGCTTCGCGACGGCACGGTCATAGGTGAGAAGGCCGTTCAACTCATCCTCCACGTCGGAAAGCTGCGTGTAGATGGCGGCGGCAAGCCCCTTTCGCTTGGCGGGGATGATTTCGTTTTCATAGAGCGCTGCGAACGCCCTGTATAACTCCTCGGCGGACTTCACGCGCTTGTAGCCGAAGTCCTTATCGTTGAAGCAGTAGCCGGGCAGCCTGTAATTGTAGCCGCCGAATTCGGAAAGCAGCACCGCGCGGCCGCGCCTGTCAGGGCGGTGGCGGTACGGCCGGAAATAGACGTGCAGGCTTTGTACCTCGCCCGCGCCCTGGTCGTGCCAGCCGCTTGCGTGGTCGACCGTGCGGGAGAAATCGAGTGAAAGCACGGTTTCGTATGCTTTCTTTGCGTCAAACTGACCCCAGCCTTCGTTGAGGGGCACCCATACGGCGATGCAGGGGCAGTTGTAAAGCTGCGCAATCATCTCCCGCAGCTCCTTGTCATACTGCGCGCGGCCCCGGGCGTCTTCGCGGGCGAAGCGCGCGTAGTTCCTTTCCCCGTCAGACAGGCTGATGTTGGCGACGGCGGGCACGGAGATGATGTCTGCGCGGTACGCGCCGCCGCCGTTTGGCATGTCCTGCCAGACGAGCATGCCGAGCCTGTCGCAATGGTAATACCAGCGCATAGGCTCTATCTTGATGTGCTTTCTCAACGTGTTGAAGCCCATGCGTCTCATCGCGAGGATGTCCTCGACCATCGCCTCGTCGCAGGGGGCGGTGTAAAGCCCGTCCGGCCAATAGCCCTGGTCGAGCACGCCGTTGTGGAAATACGGCTTGTTGTTGAGGAAAAGACGTGGAACCCCCGCATCGTCCTTTTCTACGGAAAACTTGCGCATGGCGAAGTAGCTTTCGACCCTGTCCGCCCCAGCGGTCACGGAAAAATCGTAGAGCTTGGGCGTTTCCGGGCTCCACGGCGTGAAGCCCTCGAGCGCGAGCCGCATCGGCGCGCCCGTCGTGCCGCAAATTTCCGCACCTTCAAAATGCAGCGTGCAGGGCATGGCGCCGCCGCCCGCGAGGTGCGCCGTGATTTCCACCGCGCCCTCGTCGAAGCGCGACTCAATAGTAAGCCGTTCGATGTAGCTTTCGGGCACAATCTCCATCCACACGCTCTGCCAGATTCCGCTTTGCGGCGTGTACCAGATGCCCCCGCGCTTCGTCTTTTGCTTGCCGCGGGAATGGTAGGAGGTATCGGTCGTATCCGTGACCCTGACGACAAGGGTGTTGCGCGCGAGAAGGTGCTCCGTCATGTCAAACGAAAACGCCGTATAGCCGCCCGTGTGGGAGCCGAGCGTATGGCCGTTGAGATAGACCGTGGCCATCTGGTCGACTGCGCCGAAATGCAGCAGCGCGCGGTTGCCGGAAAAGCTTTCGTCAAATGCGAACTCCCGTTTATACCAAAGCGTTTCGTCCGGCTGCAGGCTGCGCTCCACGCCGGATAGCGCGCATTCCGGGGAGAAGGGGACGATAATTTCGCCGTCGTATGCTTCCGGTTCGGCGTTGCCCTTGGCGATGGCGTATTGCCATGCTCCGTTTAGCATAAGGAAATCCTCACGCCTCATCTGCGGGCGGGGGTATTCCAAAAGAACATGATCGGGATCGAACTGCTCTCCCCAGCGCGTTTTCATTTTTCCGCTCTCCTTTTAAGAATGAGTACGGGGATGACGGTGACGAGCAGCACCGCCGCCGCGGCGAGGAAAATATCCGGCGTGGGCACGTCCTTCACCACGCCCAGATCAATATAAGTTTCCGCGCTGCCCTTGATGACCGCGGAGCCGATGAAGGGGCCGATCACCATGGGCAGCAGCACCGCGAATATCATGCGTATGCCCTGGAACATGCCCACCTTGCCCTCGGGCGTATGGTCGCGCACGGTGGCGGAGAGTATGGCGGTCAAAAGCATGAAGCCGCTCATCATCACCGCGCCCGCGACGATGACAAAAGCGAACGCGCGCGCGAAGTACATGAGCACGAGGCCCGCGAGCATAACTCCCAGCGCGGGCAAAACGCAGTTGAGCCTGCCGAGCTTGTCGAGCAGGCCGCCCGAGAGTATGCTCACGAGCGAGGCGAAGATGAGCACGATGCCAAGCACGATGGCGTACGCCTCAATCTTGAGGTAATTCTGCATGTAGATGATGAGGAACGGGAAAAACACCTGCACCGCCACGGAGAAGATGCCGAATGCCGCGAGCGCCGTGTACAGCTTGCCGTTCTCCTTTATGACCGAGGGGCGAAAGCCGTATACGATGTTTTGAAAGTACGGCTCGTCCTTCCTGACGAGCGCGGGTTCTTTGACGAGGAAGATCGAAACGATGCCTGTGAGCGTTACCAGAAGCCCGAAGATCAGGAAAAATTCCTGCCAGCGTCCCGCGCGGGTCAGTCCGTCAAACGCGCCGAAGATGACGAGCATGGAAAGCAGCGGCAGCGTCGCCAGCACGCTTTCGGCCTTGCCGCGGTTGGTCTCGTCCGTCACGTCCGTGATGTAAGCGTTGAAGGCCGCGTCGTTCGCGCTCGAGCCAAAAACGGTCATCACGCAATCGAGCGCCACCACCATGCCCGCAGCCAGCGCCACGGCGTTCGCGGCGGGAAAAAGCGCCGCGGCGTTCTTTACGCTCACAAAGCCAAACGAGAGCGTCGCAAGCCCCCAGAGGATATAGCCCAGGCAGATGAAGAGCTTCCTTTTCGCGAGCCTGTCCGAAAGCGCGCCGACGAAAAGCGTCGTGAGCGTCGCCGTGGCGGCGCTCGCCGCCACCATGAGCGCGATGGCATCCGGGTCGGTTGAAATGGTGTTGTAGAGATACACGTTGAAATACATGTTCTCGATGGTCCACGCGAACTGGCCCACGAGGCCTACGAGTATGAGCGACGCCCATGTGCGCTTGCCGATTTTCATTTGTTATCCTCCTTATCCCACAAACCCGCCGTCCACGCCCAGCACCTGCCCTGTGATGAAGGCGGCGGCGGGGGAGGCGAGGAAGAGTATCGCCCCTGCGACATCCTCAACCGCGCCGATGCGCGAAAGCGGCGTTTTTTCTATGAGGGCGGCGCGATCCGCCTCGCTTAGCGCCGCGTTCATGTCCGTGTCGACGACGCCCGGGGCCACGCAGTTCACGCGCACGCCGGAGGGTCCAACCTCCCGCGCGAGCGCCTTGGTCATGCCGACGAGCGCCGCCTTGGACGCGGAATACGCAACCTCGCACGAACCGCCGTACACGCCCCAGACGGAGGATACGTTGACGATTGCGCCATGACCCCGCGCAATCATGCCGGGCAGCACGCAGCGCGCGGCGCAAAACGCGCCCTCGACGTTCACTTCGAACACGTGCTTCCATTGCGCGGGAGAGGTGGCGCAAAACTCTTCGTCGAGCGAGATCCCCGCATTGTTTACGAGCACGCCGATGGGGCCGAGCGCGTGCTCGACCTCAGCCACCATGCGCGCCACGGCATCATAATCGGCCACGTCGCCGCGCACGGCCTTTGCCATCGCGCCCATATCGGAAAGCTCCTCTATGAGCGAGAGCGCTTCCTTTTCGGACTGATGATAACCGATCCCCACGCGGTAGCCCGCGCGCGCAAAAGCAAGCGCCGTTTCACGGCCTATGCCGCGCGACGCGCCCGTGATGAAAACCGTATCCGCCATGAAAGCCTCCGGATGTTCATGGAATCTGAAAACACGATACCACATCCGGCGTGCAATTTCCACCTGCCGCGCGCATTTGGCCTATTCCTGTTTTAGCGCTTCAACCGCCTTTGCCCTTTGCCCTTGAAAATACCTTCTGTTGTAGAGCACGGCGGGGGATTCGGGCTTATAGCGCGCCGCCGCCTCGTTATACAGCTCCGCCTTGACGGGGTCTCCCAGTTTGTCATAGCACACGGCGCACTCGAGGCTTGGGATGTAGCCGTAGCAGTCGTGCTGGACAAAACCCCAGCCGTCCGTGGGTTCCTCGAGGCGCAACGCGGTTTCAAACCAGAAGGCTGCAAGCCTGTATTCTTCTTTTCCCTTGAAATGATAGCCGAGTTGGCAGCAGAGTTCCGCCCGCGGCGCGTCGTAGAGAAAGCTTTGCGTCAGCGCCCGGAACTCCGCCCTTTTATCCCCGAGGGCGGCATAGCAGCGGGCAAGTTCGCCGCACGCGGCGATGTTGTCCTCCCTCCAGCCCTTGCCCCCGTCGAGAAAGCGCCTGAACTGCCGCGCCGCGTCCGCGTGGCGGCCGTTGTCCTTCAGCTCGCGCGCGTAATAGTATGTGCCGCGCGGGGAAAGCTCCTTGCCCGCCTCCAGCATGGCCTCGTAGATGCGTATGTTGCGCCCGCCTTCATGCGCGCCCGTTTTCGCGTGCGTGATGTGGATGTCCGCGTTGAGGACGTTGCCGCCCACGGCGAGGTGCTCGTGCACAGGTTCCCTCCATCGGAAATTGCGGCTTCGCCTGACGAGCCGCTCCCGATAATAGGAAAAGTTCACGTTTCCAGCTTCGTCGAAGCCCGTGTCGTATTTCATCATCACGGCGTCCACGTCGGGGGGAAGCTCTTCCTTGAGCTTAAGGAACTTCGCGCGCTCCTCCTCCCGTATCCTGTCGTCCGCGTCGAGCCAGAGGATGTAATCCATGCGTGCCTTGGAAAAGGCGAAATTGCGCGCGGCGGAAAAATCGTCTATCCATTCGAAGTCGTAAATCTCATCCGTGTATCCGGCGGCGATTTTCTTCGTTTTGTCGTTCGAGCCGGTGTCCACGACGATGATTTCATCCGCGATATCCCGCACGCTCTCAAGGCAGGCGGCGAGCGTTTTTTCCTCGTTTTTTACAATCATGCACAGGCTGATCGTGATCATGAGCATACCCCCGTTTTATCCGCATTACTGTAGAATATGTGCGCGCAAAGCGCGCCGTGACAGGCGCATAGGAAGCCAATAAATGCAGGATTATCAAAATTAAAACTGCAATATTGATGTGCGCATTTTCCGTTGCTCGCAATTCTTCAGATCTGGGCACAGTCGCAACGGCAAAGAGCGATATTTTGAATTATCCATATAATACACTGATTGTTTAAAAGATAAGCCTGCCTTTTAACCGCATAAGGACATCTGGGAGCATACGGGAGCAAAAGTAAGTCCGGTGCGTTGCAATGTAAAATATGCATAATTAAGAGCGATAATATTGCATAACCGCATTGACAGGACAGCGGCTGGCGCGTATAATCCGAAATAAAAATATATTATATATACAACGCCGCGGCTTTAAGGAAAAGCGCGCCGGCGTTGTGAGGAGGAGGACGAAAAAAGTGCGCAAGGATGAAATGCCCCGACAGTGGGAGGGCAATGTCAGGATACCGTCGGGGTGTGCGATCTCCGGCATCATCGCGACGGACGGCGCGATGCTCGATGGAGAGAAAATCATCGAGCCATCGCCGTCATGCACGAGCGCTCAAACGGCTTGGGCGGCGGCTTCGCGGGGTACGGCATTTACCCGCAGTATAAGGACCTTTACGCGCTGCATATCTTCTATGAAAACCAAAAGAGCAGGGAAGCGTGTGAAGCGTTCATGGACAGGCATTACGACATCGTCAATCTCTCGCGCATCCCCGTGCGCCCAATGAAGGAGATCACGGGCGAGCCGCTGATATGGCGTTATTTCCTGCGGCCGCTGCCCACGCGCCTCGCGGCGAGCCAGCTTGATGAAAACGAGTTCATCGTGCGCTCCGTCATGCGCGTCAATTCCGAAATTTCCGGCGCGTACGTGTTTTCCTGCGGCAAGAACATGGGCGTATTCAAGGCCTGCGGCTATCCGGAGGACGTGGGCCGCTACTACCGTCTTGAGGAATACGAGGGTTACTGCTGGACGGCGCACGGCCGTTATCCCACCAACACGCCGGGCTGGTGGGGCGGCGCGCATCCTTTCGGCATGCTCGATTACTCCGTCGTGCACAACGGGGAAATTTCGTCTTATGACGCAAACCGCCGCTTCATCGAGATGTTCGGCTATAATTGCACGCTGCAGACGGACACTGAGGTTATTTCCTACATACTCGATTATCTCATGCGTAAGCAGGGCATGAGCCTTGCCGAGACGGCAAACGTGATTGCCGCGCCCTTCTGGACGACCATCTCCCGCATGGACAAGGAGGAAAGGGAGCGCTTGACCTACCTTCGCAATGCTTACGCGAGTTTATTGATTACAGGCCCCTTTTCCATTCTGGTGGGCTTCACGGGCGGCCTTATGGCCCTCAACGACAGGCTCAAGCTGCGCTCGCTGGTCGCTGCAAGAAAAGGCGCGCGCGTGTATGTGTCGAGCGAGGAATGCGGCATACGCGCCGTGGAGCCGGATATCGACGAGTTCTGGGCGCCGTGCGGCGGCATACCGGTCATCGTGCGTCTGGATAAGGACGCGCTGGCCAGGGTCGCTTGAGGAAGGAATGGGGAAATGGCCGTCAATTTTCAATACAGCGAGCATGAGGTGGTCCGCGATTTTTCCCGCTGCGTCGCCTGCCGCGTGTGCGAGAGGCAATGTGCAAACGAAGTGCACCGCTTTGACCCCGGCACGGGGCGGATGGCGGCGGACGAGAGCAGGTGCGTGGACTGCCACCGCTGCGTGGCGCTGTGTCCCGCGCGCGCTCTTAAAATCGTCAAAAATGACCTTGGGTTCAAGGAGAGCGCCAACTGGTCGGGCGAGGCCATTATCGACATATACAAGCAGGCGGCCACGGGCGGCGTTCTGCTCTCCTCCATGGGTACGCCCAGGGACTATCCCGTCTATTGGGACAAAATCCTCATCAATGCCTCGCAGGTGACAAACCCTTCCATCGACCCTCTGCGCGAGCCTATGGAAACGCGCACGTTCCTTGGCAAAAAGCCAGCGGGCATACGGCGGGACAAGAACGGAAATCTCATCACGAAAATGGAACCGCAGTTGACGCTTGCGACGCCCATCCTGTTTTCGGCGATGAGCTTCGGCTCCATCTCCTACAACGCGCACCACAGTCTTGCCAGAGCGGCGAAGAGCCTGGGCATCTACTACAATACGGGCGAGGGCGGCTTGCACGAGAACCTTTATCAATATGGCGCCAACACCATCGTTCAGGTCGCCTCGGGCCGCTTCGGCGTGCATCCGGATTATCTTCGCGCGGGCGCGGCCATCGAAATCAAGATGGGGCAAGGGGCGAAGCCGGGCATAGGCGGCCATCTGCCCGGCGCGAAAATCGTGGGGGACGTGGCAAAAACGCGCATGATCCCCAAGGGCACGGACGCCATTTCTCCCGCGCCGCACCATGATGTCTACTCCATCGAGGATTTGCGCCAGCTTGTGTTTTCCATCAAGGAGGCGACGCATTTCGAGTTGCCCGTCATCGTGAAAATCGCAGCGGTGCACAACGTTGCCGCGATAGCCAGCGGCGTCGCGCGAAGCGGCGCGGACATCATCGCCATAGACGGCTTTCGCGGCGGCACGGGCGCCGCGCCCACGCGCATACGGGACAATGTGGGCATCCCCATCGAGCTGGCGCTTGCGAGCGTGGACGAACAGCTTCGCCGCGAGGGCATCCGCTCGGATGTTTCCGTCCTGGCGGGCGGCAGCATACGAAACAGCGCGGACATCGTCAAGGCCGTCGCGCTGGGCGCGGACGCCGTGTATATTGCGACGGCGCCTCTGCTCGCACTCGGCTGCCACCTGTGCCGCAGCTGCCATCTCGGGCGGTGCAACTGGGGCATCGCCACGCAGCGGCCGGACCTTGTAAAACGGCTCAACCCAGAAATCGGGACGGAAAGGCTCGTCAACCTCGTCACCGCCTTCACGCACGAAATCAAGGAGATGATGGGAGGGATGGGCATCAACTCCATCGAGGCGCTGCGCGGCAACAGGCTGATGCTGCGCGGCGTGGGACTCAACGAAAAAGAGCTTTCTATCCTCGGCATCAGGCACGCGGGCGAGTAAGAGGGCGTGCATATGAAGCAAACCATAGATATAAAGGAGATTGTACCATGATTACGATTGACGCAAAGGGGCTGGGTTTTCGCGAGCTTAATGAAAGGCTCTATAATACAAGGGAGAAGGAGATATTCGTCACCTCCTGCATGGGACAAAGGTACCTTGGAAACGGACTTCGGGATAAGCGCATCCGCGTGAAAGGGATTCCCGGCAACGCGCTCGGCTCCTATATGGACGGCGCTTCTATCGAGCTCGAGCAAAACGCGCAGGACGCTACCGGGGACACCATGAACGACGGGCTGCTCATTGTGCGCGGCTGCGCGGGGGACGCCACGGGCTATTCCATGCGCGGCGGCAAAATCTATGTGCGCGGCAACACGGGCTACCGCTGCGGCGTGCACATGAAGGCATATGCCCAAAAGCGCCCGCTCATCGTGGTGGGCGGCTGCGCGGGCAGCTTCGTGGGCGAGTATCAGGCGGGCGGCGAAATCTATGTGCTCGGATTGAACGAGGATGTAAAAACGCCTGTGGGCTATTTCTGCGGCACGGGCATGCACGGCGGCGCCATCTACCTGCGCGCACGCGCGCTCCCCCCCGACCTGCCCGCACAGGTGAGCGCGCGTGCCGCCGGGGACAAGGACAAGGCGCACATCAAGGAGCAGATCTCCGGGTTCTGCGCGTTTTTTAAATTGGATATCGCCTCCATACTTGCTTCCCGCTTCTTTGTGCTCACCGCGGACGCCGCCAATCTCTACCGGCAGATGTACACGCATTGAAGCAGATTGCTCTCATACGCGGAGATTGCGGACGCCGATCAAAAAGCCGGGTGAATACGCGCTGCATGCGCTTGTGAAAGTCCGTATACTTATCCTATTGACAGTCTCATAAAGCCTGTGATATCATGCACCAATAACGTTTGGTAGCACGTCTGCTTTTGTTAGAAGCGGATTGTGTTCATATCAATAACAGGTCCATGCGGCACGTCCTTGAAGTCGCCTTTTGGCGGTCTCAGGGATATTTTATTAGCCGGCGTGGCCAGAAGGAGTAACGCCATGGAAACCCTTTTCATTTCCGATGTGACCCTGCGCCAAGAAGTCAAACGGTCCGAAGCAGCACTTAGCTTCCGCGAGAAGCTGGAGATCGCCCGCTCCCTTGACCGACTTCGACTTTATGCCGTAGAGCTACCGGTCATGGAGAATGAAAAGGCCGATGGCCTGCTCGTAAAATCGATTGCTTCCGCGGTGAGGGAAAGCCGCGTCGCGCTGCCCGTCGCGCTCTCGAGCGAGGGCGTGGAAGCCGCGTGGAAGGCGCTTAGCGGCGCTTCGCATCCCTGCCTGCAGGTGCGCGTACCCACCTCCACCGCGCAGATGGAATACATCTGCCATAAAAAGCCGGATCAGATGCTCGGACTTATCGCGGAGCTCGTCTGCGCCGCCAAGGCGCGCTGTCCCGAGGTGGAGTTTGAGGCGCTCGACGCGACGCGAAGCGAGCGCGATTTCCTCTACCGCGCCATCGACGCGGCCGTTGCCGCGGGCGCGGACACCGTGACGCTCTGCGACAATTCCGACGGCATGCTGCCCGGGGAATTCGGCCGTTTCGTCGAGGATGTCTATGCCCATGTGCCTGCGCTGAAAGGAAAAAAGCTCGGCGTGCAGTGCACGGACGCGCTGCATCTTGCGGCCGCATGCGCCCTCGCCGCGATCTCGGCGGGCGCAAGGCTCGTCAAGACCGACACGGGCGAGGACAACCTGCTTTCGCTTGAGACCTTCGCGGGGATTCTGCGCGCGCGCGGCATGGATATGGGCGTGGGCGCGGATATCGCGATGACGGAGCTTTTGCGCACGACCGGCCAGCTTCGCTGGATGGTCAGCCTCAAGCGCGGCGGCGCCACGCCCTATGACAACAGCGTGCAGCGCAAGGTGGACGAGAACTTTAAACTCTCCCACGAGAGCGGCCTTTCGGATATCGCCGCCGCCGTGGAAAAGCTCGGCTACGACCTCTCGGAGGAGGACAACGCCAGGGTTTACAACGCGTTTCGCCTCATTGCGGATAAAAAGGACGTGGGGGAAAAGGAGCTTGACGCCATCGTAGCCGCCGCCGCGCTGCAGGTTCCGCCCGCGTATACGCTGGAAAGTTATGTCATCAACAGCGGCAATGTGATTACCGCCACGGCGCACATTAAGCTCGTTAGGCAGGGTAAGACGCTGCAGGGCTTCGGCCTGGGCGACGGCCCCATCGACGCGTCCTTCCTCGCCATTGAGCAGATCATCGGCCATCACTATGAACTGGACGATTTCCAGATTCAGGCCGTGACTGAGGGACGGGAGGCTATGGGCTCCGCTTTGGTGCGCCTTCGCGCGAACGGCAAGCTCTATTCCGGCAAGGGCATCTCCACGGACATCATCGGCGCGAGCATACACGCCTACCTCAATGCGCTCAACAAGATCGTCTATGAGGAGGGCGCCAGACAATGAAGCTTTCCTTTTCAACGCGAGGCTGGGGCGCTTCTTCCCTGGAGGAATACATCGCCCCGGCGAAAGCCGTGGGGTTCTCCGGCATCGAGCTCTACGGCATCGTCGATTCGCCCTGGACGGCGGACGGCGCGCCCTTTAGCCGAAACAGCGCGGCGCGCACCGTGCGAAGGCTCTTTGACGAGGGCCTGCGCCTCGTCTGCCTCGACGCGACAGAGGATATTTCAAGCGACAAGGCAAGTGGCGAGCTTCGCGCCTGCATCCGCCTCGCGCATGATTTTTCGATTCCCTACGTCCGCGTCCGCGCGCACGACGCGTCGGAGGCGGGCGTCGCCAGCGCCCATGATTGCATCGCCCGGGCGCTGCCCTATGCGAAGGAGCAGGGCGTAACGCTCTTGGTTGAAACCGTGGGCGTGTTTTCGGACACGGCCAAACTGCAGGAATTCCTCATGCGCTTTTCGAGCGACAGCCTCGCCGCGCTCTGGGATTTGCACCATCCCTATTTCGACCATGGCGAAAGTCCGGAAACCAGCATCAAAAACCTCGGCGCGTACGTCAAGCACGTGCATGTCAAGGATTCCGCCCCGGAAAATGGGAGCCGGGCGTATTGCCTGCCCGGCGAGGGCGAACTTCCCATGGCGGAGCTCATGGGCGCGCTTGCCTCCATCAATTACGACGGGTTCATTTCCCTCGAGTGGGATCCCGCGTGGATGCCGGAGCTTGCCGACATGGAAAGCGTGCTGGCGCATTTTGCAAACTATATGCAGCGCTTCGGCGCGACCGCAAGGAATAAGCCGCACCTTTATAAAAACAAGGCGGGCACGGGCAGTTTTGTCTGGCGCAAGGACATCCTCATCGACGCCACGTTTTCCCGCGTGCTCGATCGCATGGCGGACGAGTTCCCGGATCAGTACGCCTTCAAGTACACCACGCTCGACTACACGCGCACCTACGCGGAGTTTCGGGAGGATGTCGACAACTGCTGCCGCGCGCTCATTTCATTGGGAGTGAAACCCGGAAGCCACGTCGCAGTCTGGGCGACCAACCTGCCGCAATGGTACGTTGCCTTCTGGGCGGCGACCAAGATCGGCGCGGTGCTCGTGACCGTCAATACGGCCTATAAAATCCACGAGGCGGAGTATCTCTTGCGCCAGTCGGATACGCATACGCTCATCATGGAGCAGGGGTATCGCGATTCGGACTACGCGGGCATCATACGCGAAATCTGCCCCGAGCTTTTCGACACCAAGCCCGGGGAGGCGCTGCACAGCCGCAGGCTGCCCTTCCTTCGAAACGTCGTCACCGTGGGCTTTCGCCAGCCCGGCTGCCTCACGTGGGAGGAAATGCTCGCCAAGGCCATCCATACGCCCATTGAGGAGGTGCATCGCCTCGCCGCCGCGGTCGACCCGCACGACGTGTGCAACATGCAGTATACCTCGGGCACCACGGGCTTCCCAAAGGGCGTGATGCTCACGCATTACAACATCGTCAACAACGGCAAGTGCATCGGCGACAGGATGGATTTATCCACGGCGGATCGCATGATGATACAGGTGCCCATGTTCCATTGCTTCGGCATGGTGCTCGCCATGACCGCCGCCATGACGCACGGTGCCACCCTGCTGCCGCTGCCGTACTTTTCGCCGAAGCCCGCGCTTGCCTGCGTCGATCAGGAGCGCATCACCTGCTTCCACGGCGTGCCCACGATGTTCATCGCCATGCTGGAGCATCCGGACTTTGCAAAGACGGATTTTTCAAGCGCCCGCACGGGCATCATGGCAGGCAGTCCCTGTCCCATCAGCGTCATGCGCGACGTGCTTGAGAAGATGCACATGAACGAAATCACCATCGTGTTCGGCCAGACGGAGGCTTCCCCCGGCTGCACGATGAGCTCCACGGACGACCCCATCGAGGTGCGCGTGGGCACGGTGGGGCGCGCGCTGCCCGAGGTAGAATGCCGCATCGTGGATCCCGAAACGGGCGAGGAGATGCCCGTAGGCGAAATCGGCGAGTTCGTGGCGCGCGGCTACAACATCATGAAGGGGTATTACAAAATGCCCGGCGCGACGCGCGCCGCCATAGACCGGGAGGGGTGGCTCCACACGGGCGACCTCGCGTGCAAGACGCCCGAGGGCAACTACCGCATCACGGGCCGCCTTAAGGACATGATCATACGCGGCGGCGAGAACATCTACCCCAAGGAAATCGAGGAATTCCTCTACACGCACCCCAAAGTGAAGGACGTGCAGGTCATCGGCGTGCCGGACGAACAGTACGGCGAGGAGATCATGGCCTGCGTCATCCTCAAGGAGGGGGAGACGGCCACGGAAAAGGAAATTCAGGATTATGTGCGCGCGAACATGGCAAAGCACAAGGTGCCGCGCTACGTGGACATGGTTACGGAATTCCCCATGAACGCGGCGGGGAAGATACTCAAGTACAAGATGCGCGAGGACGCGGTAGAAAAGCTCAAGCTGCAAAAGGCTGCGTCGGTCGAAACCGCGTAAGGAATGTCCCGAAAAAAGGGGATTCCCGCGCGCCCCGCATACCCTGCAAAATATCCGGCCGCAAAAAATTGCGAAATTGGGCGTTGACAAAACGCACCCCGGCTGATATTATGCAATACAATTGAATATCAATTCAAAGGCTGTGACGAAGACGGACGAGGGCGCCGCCTATAGAGAGCCGGGGTGGATGGAAACCCGGCGGCAGGTGCTTTCACAAGTCCCATCCCTTCCGAGCCGAAAGCTTCAAAGCGCGGGGCGTAAGTAGAGCTTTCCGTATTTGCCGCGTCAAGGCATAGGGCTTGATGGAGCCCGGCGAGAGGCGTCGTATTCGGCGCAATTTGAGTGGTACCGCGGGAGCGTGACAAAGAGTTACAGCCCGTCTCAAAGAAATTTGAGGCGGGCTTTATTTTTATCAATTTTTGTTAAGGAGGAGGCTTTATGGAAACGGTCGGATTGAACACGCGGCTTATGGAGGTTGCCTACCGCATCCGCGAGATGCGCGAGATTTCGGGCTTTACCAAGGAGGAAATGGCGAAAAAGACCGACGTGTCCCCCGAGGAATACGCTCGCTACGAGGCCGGGCGCGTCGATTTCCCCTTTACGTTCATACACAAGTGCGCGCTGGCCTTTGGCATCGGCATCACGGACCTGCTCGAGGGCGAAAGCGCAAAGCTTTCCTCCTACGCCGTCACGCGCAAGGGGCAGGGGCAGATGACCGCCAAGGAGGACGGCATCGAGATCGCAAGCCTTGCGCCGCTTTTCCGCAACAAAATCGCGGAGCCCTACTACGTGCGCTACGATTATTCCGAAACCCAGCAGAACCGGCCCATCCACCTCACCACGCATAAGGGGCAGGAGTTCGACCTCGTCCTGAGCGGCTCGCTCAAGGTGCAGATCGGCGAGCATACCGAGGTGTTGAACGAGGGGGACAGCGTGTATTACAACAGCGCCACGCCCCACGGCATGGTTGCGGTGGGCGGGAAGGAATGCCTGTTCCTCGCGGTGGTGCTGCCGGGAGAGGGTGCGGAAGATGCGGCGGCGCTGCATGAGAGCATCGTCAAAGCCCGCCAGTCCGAGGACTTTGTGTCCAACCGCTTTGTCAAAACCACAGAGGATGAAAACGGCGCGCCCGCAAGCGTGACCTTTGAAAACGCGGACCAATTCAACTTCGCCTTCGACGTTGTGGATGAAATCGCCAAAAAGTCCCCGGATAAGCTTGCGATGGTGCATGTGGACACGAACGATGTGGAGCGCCGCTTCACCTTTGCGGATATGTCCAAAGCCTCCAACCGCTGCGCCAACTATTTCCGTTCGCTCGGCATCAAAAAGGGAGACAAGGTGATGCTCGTTTTAAAGCGGCATTACCAGTTCTGGTTCTCCATGCTGGGGCTGCACAAGCTGGGCGCGGTGGCGATCCCCGCGACCTACCAGCTTCTCTCGCACGACTTCACTTACCGCTACCAGTCCGCGGGCGTTTCGGCCATACTCTGCACGGCGGAGGGGGACGTGGCGCGTCAGGCGGAGCTTGGCGCGGAAGGCTGCCCGGAGCTTGCGACGAAAATACTCGTTGGCGGCGCGCGCGAGGGCTGGCACAGCTTTGACGATGAATACACCATGTTCAGCAGCCATTTTGACCGTCCCGAGGACGCAATCTGCGGGAACGACGTAATGCTCATGTTCTTCACTTCCGGCACCACGGGGTATCCGAAGATTGCGGCGCACAGCTGCACCTACGCGCTGGGGCATTTCCTCACCGCGAAATACTGGCAGTGCGTCCATTCCGACGGGCTGCACATGACCGTGTCCGACACGGGCTGGGGCAAGGCGCTCTGGGGCAAGCTCTACGGGCAATGGCTCTGCGAAGCGGCCGTGGGGGTGTTTGAGTTCGAGCGCTTCGAGGCGAAGCGGTTCCTGCCCATGCTCGCCAAATATAAGGTGACCACGCTTTGCGCGCCGCCCACGATCT
This sequence comes from Bacillota bacterium, assembly GCA_023393045.1. Classification (GTDB taxonomy): domain Bacteria; phylum Bacillota; class Clostridia; order Christensenellales; family CAG-138; genus Phil1. Next base: position 26,689 of record JAEWMV010000046.1, read on the forward strand.
ATCGCATGATGATCAAGGAGGATCTTTCCCAGTACGATTTTTCCACCATCCGTCACGCCACCACGGCGGGCGAGGCGCTGAACCCCGAGGTGTATCATCAGTTTGAGCGCGCGACGGGCCTTCGCATCATGGAGGGGTTCGGGCAGACGGAAACGACGCTCACCGTCGCCTGCCTCGCGGGCATGGTCCCAAAGCCCGGCTCCATGGGCAAACCCGTGCCGACGTACGACGTGGACCTCATCAACCTCAACGGGCAGCGCGCCGAGCTGGGCGAACCGGGCGAAATTGTGCTGCGGCTCGATAAAGGCAATCCCTGCGGCCTGTTCCAGGGCTATTACCGCGACGAGGCGCAAAGCCGCGAGGCGCTGGCGGACGGCATGTACCACACGGGCGACCTCGCCTGGCGGGACGAGGACGGGTACTACTGGTACGTCGGCCGCAAGGACGACGTGATCAAGTCCTCGGGCTACCGCATCGGGCCCTTTGAAATCGAAAACGTCATCATGGAGCTTCCCTATGTGCTCGAGTGCGGCGTTTCCGCCGCGCCCGACGAGGTGCGCGGGCAGGTCATCAAGGCCAGCATCGTGCTCACCAAGGGCACCAAGGGCACCGACGCACTCAAAAAGGAGATACAGGAATACGTCAAGTCGCACACCGCGCCGTATAAGTATCCCCGCATCGTGGTGTTCCGCGACGAGCTCCCCAAAACCATCAGCGGCAAAATCATACGCAGGATGCTCTAAACCGGGACAAAACCCGCGCTCCGCTTGAAGGCCGGGGAAAACGGGCTCCGGCGGAGTGCAAAAATATACCTTGACAACTATATATTATGCGTGGTAATCTAGGTGAAATTTAAAGGCGACGACGGAGAGGATGCCTCCAGGCTGCTTTTCAGAGAACCGGCGGTTGGTGCGAGCCGGCAAAGCACAGCGAAGCGTTTGTAGCTCCCGAGCCGGAAGGAAGAACACCCGTTTGGGCGGGCAAGTAGAACCTTCCCGTGGATGCGGCGTTACGGCATAGGGCTTGATGGAGCCTGATGAGTGGTATCGGCAGCGATGCCGGTGCAATTTGAGTGGTACCGCGGGTAGAGCAATGCGTTTACTCGTCTCAAAGATGATTATCATGATTATCTTGGGGACGATTTTTTTGTTCCCTTAAGGGAGGATTTTACGCATGGAAAGCATGACCGCACTCGACCTGCAATTGCAGGAGATGGCCGCGCGCATACGGGAGCTGCGCGGCATCATGGGCCTTTCCGTGGAGGAGATGGCGCTTCGCACCGGCGTTTCGAAGGAGGAATACATCGCCTGCGAATACGGCGCGCACGATTTGAGCTTCGCCTTCATCTACCGCTGCGCGATGGCGTTCCAGGTCAACGTCACGGACATCATCGAGGGCACGAGCCCCACGCTGCGCGGCTATACGATCACCCGCGCAGGCGAAGGCGCGCGCATCGAGCAGGCGCACGGCATGGTGTACTATAACCTCGCCGCGCAGTTTAAAAACCGCATTTCCGAGCCGCTCTATGTCGACTGCGTCTATTCTGAGGAAGCGCAGCGCCGCGACATCGAGCTGACCACCCACGAGGGGCAGGAGTGCGACCTCGTCATCAGCGGCACGATGAAGCTGCAGATAGGCTCTCACACCGAGATCCTCCATGCGGGGGACTGCGCCTATTACGACAGCTCCACCCCCCACGGCATGATCGCCCTTGGCGGGCAGAACTGCCGCTTCTACGCCATCGTGCTCAACCCGGCCGCCTATAAGGCGGCGCAGGGCGAAGCCGAGCAGAAAATAAACGGCACGGAAACGGAACCTTCGGCCGAAGGCGCCAAGAGGTGGGTTTACCACCGCTTCATCCATCCCGTGAAGGATGAAAACGGCGCGCTCAGCGCATTGAATTTTGAAAATGAGGAAAAGTTCAACTTCGCCTACGATATCGTGGACGGCCTCGCAGAAAAATGTCCCGACAAGCTCGCCATGCTCCACGTCGCCATGGACGGCGCGGAGCGGCGCTTCACTTATGCGGACATGAAGCGCGCGTCCGGCCGCTGCGCCAATTACTTCAAGTCGCTCGGCATCAAGCGCGGGGATAAGGTGATGCTCGTTTTAAAGCGGCATTACCAGTTCTGGTTCGCGTTGCTGGGGCTGCACAAGCTGGGCGCAGTCGCCATACCGGCGACGTACCTCCTGCAGGAGCACGATTATGTGTACCGCTTTGGCAAAGCCGGGGTTTCCGCCATACTCTGCTCGGCGGACGGGGACATCGCGCGCATTGCTGAGCAGGCCGCCGAGAAATGCCCACAGGTGAAAACAAAGATTCTCGTGGGCGGCGCGCGCGAGGGCTGGCACGATTTCGATGCGGAGTATTCGCTCTTTGGCGAAACGTACGAGCGCGGGGCGGACGCCCCCTGCGGAAGCGATTTGATGCTCATGTTTTTCACCTCCGGCACGACGGGCGAGCCCAAGCTTGCGGCGCATAACTACAAGTACCCGCTGGGGCACTTTATCACCGCCAAATACTGGCACTGCGTCGATCCCGACGGGCTGCACTTCACCATATCCGACACGGGCTGGGCGAAGGCCATGTGGGGCAAAATCTACGGGCAATGGCTCTGCGAGGCCGCGATATTCGTTTATGATTTCGAGCGCTTCGAAGCTTCGGACATCCTGCCCATGTTCGCCAGATACAAAATCACCACCTTCTGCGCGCCGCCGACGATGTATCGCATGCTCGCAAAGGAGGATTTGTCCAGATATGACCTCTCTTCTGTCAAGCATGCGTCCACCGCGGGCGAGGCCTTGAACCCCGAGGTGTTCCGGCAGATTGAAAAGTCCACCGGGCTGCAGGTGATGGAGGGCTTCGGCCAGTCGGAAACGACCATCGTCATCGGCAACCTGCGCGGCGGCACATTGAAAATCGGCTCCATGGGCAAGCCCGTGCCGCTCTACGACGTGGACATCGTCGATGCGGAGGGCAAAAGCGCGGACACCGGAGCAAACGGCGAAATCGTCATCCGCCTCGACAAGGGCAACCCCTGTGGATTGCTCGCAGAGTATTACAACGACGAGGAGGCGGACAGCGAGTCGCGCAAGGACGGCATGTACCATACCGGCGACCTCGCGTACCGCGATGAGGACGGGTACTATTGGTACGTCGGGCGCAAGGACGACGTAATCAAGTCCTCGGGCTACCGCATAGGACCCTTTGAAATTGAAAACGTCATCATGGAGCTGCCTTATGTGCTCGAATGCGGCATTTCCGCGGAGCCGGACGAGGTGCGCGGGCAGGTCATCAAGGCGAGCATCGTCCTCACCGCGGGCACGAAGGGGACGGAGGAATTGAAAAAGGAGATTCAGGACTATGTCAAATCGCACACAGCGCCTTATAAATACCCGCGCATCGTGGTTTTTTGCGATTCGCTGCCAAAGACCACGAGCGGTAAAATCATCCGCAGGCTGCTCTGAGCGGGAGGGCGCGGCGTCGTGAGGGCAAAGCGCGTGACCTTATTTACCGGCCACTACGGCAGCGGCAAAACGAGCCTTGCGGTAAGCTACGCGATGAAGCTTCGGGCCGGGGGAAAGCCGGTCGTGATCGCCGATCTCGACATCGTCAACCCGTACTTTCGCACCACCGATCACCGGGAGGCGCTCGCGCGGGAGGGGATACGCCTCGTCGGCTCCCACTTCGCAAACAGCAATCTCGACATCCCGTCCTTGCCCGGGGAACTCTACGCGGCCGTGGAGGATAAGTCCTCATATGCCGTGCTGGACGTGGGCGGGGACGACCGCGGCGCGGTGGCGCTGGGACGCTACGCCCCGGCGATAAAGGAAGAGGGCGACTATGAGATGATTTTCGTGGTCAACTTCTTCCGCCCGCTGACGCAAACGCCCGAGGACGCGCTGGGCGTTTTGCGGGAGGTGGAGGCGGCCTGCGGCATCCCCTGCACGGGCCTCGTCAACAACAGCAACCTCGGGGCGCTCACGCGCGCCGAGGATTTGCTGGGTACGGTAGAGCGCATGGAAACGCTCGCAGATCTCGCCGCGCTGCCGCTGCTTTTCACAGCGGCAAACAGGCGCGTTTACGGGGAGTTTGAAGGAAGCGTGGAAAACCTGTTCCCCATAGAGTTGTTTTAAATTGATCTCACATAGAAAGGCAAGGGAAGAAATGGCAAGACTTTGGTTTGAGACGGATCTTTGCAAGGGCTGCGGCCTGTGCGTGGACGCGTGCCCGAAGAAGATCCTCAAAATCGACAGGGAAAAGATCAACCAAAAGGGACACTCGCCCGCGACCGTAACGGACGAGGAGGCATGCATCGGCTGCGGTTCTTGCGCCGTGATGTGCCCGGACTGCGTCATTACGGTGGAAAGGTAGGGTGGGAGCATGTCTGAAAAAGTGCTGATGAAGGGCAATGAGGCTATTGCGGAGGCGGCCATACAGGCCGGCTGCCGCCATTATTTCGGCTATCCCATCACGCCGCAGACGGAGATCGCGGCCTATATGGCAAAGCGCATGCCGAAAATCGGCGGCGTGTTTTTGCAGGCGGAAAGCGAGGTCGCGGCGATCAACATGGTCTACGGCGTATCCGCCGCGGGCAAGCGCGCCATGACTTCCTCTTCAAGCCCCGGCATCTCGCTCAAGTCCGAGGGGATCAGCTATCTTGCCGGCAGCGACCTGCCCGCGCTCATCGTCAACGTGCAGCGCGGCGGCCCGGGCCTCGGCGGCATACAGCCCTCCCAGGCGGATTATTTCCAGGCCACGCGCGGCGGCGGCCACGGCGATTACCATATGATCGTCCTCGCGCCCGCCTCGGTACAGGAGATGGCGAGTTTGACCGTGCGCGGCTTCGACCTTGCTGATAAATACTCCATGCCGGCCATGATACTCGCGGACGGCACCATCGGCCAGATGATGGAGCCCGTGGAATTGTCCATCCCCGAGCAACCCAGGTATGAAAAACCCTGGGCGCTCACGGGCACTGAAAACAAGCGCAAGCACAACATCGTAAGCTCGCTTTACCTCCAGCCGGAGGAACTCGAGCGCGTCAATTTGAGGCGCTATGAAACCTACGCGAAGATTGAAGAGAACGAGCCGCTGTGCGAAGCGTACCTGATGGAGGATGCGGAAATCTGCGTCGTCGCCTTCGGCATCGCGGCGCGCGTGTCCAAAAACGCCATCGCCGCCGCGCGCGCAAAGGGCATTAAGGCAGGGCTTCTTCGCCCGGTCACGCTTTGGCCCTTTCCGAAAAAGACGCTTGCCGAGGCCGCGAAAAAAGTAAAGGCCTTCCTGTCCGTGGAGCTTTCCATGGGGCAGATGATTGAGGATATCGAATTGTCCATCCGCTGCGCGCGCCCTGTGACGCTTGTGTCCCGCGTCGGGGGCATGATCCCCTCGCCGGAACAGGTGCTCGCGCAGATTGAATTTGCCGCCGGAGGTGAACAGGCATGATTGTAGCACAAAGACCCCACGCC
>JAEWMV010000070.1 GCA_023393045.1 Bacillota bacterium
GCGCGAGTTTGAGCGCATCAAAGCCAATTTCCCCGGCGGCACCATAGATGGCGTGACGGCGTTTCATCTTTATGACACCTATGGCTTCCCCATCGAGTTCACCGAGGAAATGGCCGCGGAAAACGGCCTGACGGTGGACAAAAAGGGCTTTGAAGAAGCCTTTGCCGAGCACCAGAAAAAATCCCAGGCGGGCGCGGAAGCGCGCTTCAAGGGCGGCCTTGCCGACACGGGCGAGGCCACGGCAAGGCTCCACACCGCAACGCACCTTCTGCAGGCAGCGCTGAGAAAGGTTCTGGGCGATACCGTCGCGCAAAAGGGCAGCAACATCACGGCGGAACGCCTGCGCTTCGACTTCAGCTTTGAGCGCAAGGTGACCCCGGAGGAGCTTGCCGAGGTGGAAAAGCTCGTCAACGGGGCCATTGAGGCCGACGCGCCCATCACCTGCGTGGAGATGAGCGTGGACGAAGCCCGCGCCGCGGGCGCTATGGGTCTTTTCGGGGATAAGTACGGCGAGCGCGTCAAGGTTTACACCATGGGCGGCTTCTCCAAGGAAATCTGCGGCGGGCCGCACGCTTCCCATACGGGCGAGCTTGGCAAATTTAAAATAATGAAGGAAGAGGCCTCCAGCGCGGGCGTGCGCAGGATAAAGGCCGTATTGGAGTGAACGGGCAGCATGGCGCAGTGGTTCAGATACGATTGGCCCATCGAGGGCGTCGAGGCGCACTTCGAGGTCGATATGCAGCTTGCGGACATTCTCAGCGAGGAATGGCCGATTTTGCTGTACCTGAGCTGCGAGAGCAAAAGGCAGGGCGCAACCTCCCTCAACGCCCTGGAATCCACGCGCGCCGAGGGTCTTAAAAAAAGCTTTATCCGGCAGGGCGTCTGCCTCTACGCCGGGGTCATCGAGGTCGGCGCGCAAAAGCAGTTCTATTTCTACGCGCAGGAGAAGCGCGATAAGAAGAAGCTCGACGAGCTTGCCGAGCGCGAGCGCGCGCTTATCTGCCGCGCGGGCGGCGCGGAGGAGCCGCAGTGGGTCACCTACCGCTCGCTGCTCTACCCGGACGCCGCCAAGCTGCAGACGGAGCGCAACCGCGACCAGATCGCCCTTCTCAGGAAAAACGGGGACAGCATCAAGGGCCTTCGGCGCGTGACGTTCAACTATTTTTTCGCCACGGAGACCATCATGCAGCTCTTTGCCGAGCAGGCGCGGCTTTCGGGCTTTGCAATCGCGGGCCCCGTCTATTCTCCCGAGTATGAACTTGCCTACGGCGTTTCCATCGTGCGCCTCTCCACGCTCGAAAAGCAGGAGATCGACGCGCTCACCACGCGCGGCATACGCATCGCCGAAAAATACGGCGGCGAATTAAGGTATTGGGATTCCCCCGTCGTGCGCCGTGGCGGGCCGATTATGGATAATTGACAATCAAATTTTCCCGCTGCGGCGGGAACTTTTCGGTGATTTGATTTGCAGAGGCGATATTGTTCGCCTGCCGGTCCACGTCGCAGATTGTTTGGATAAGTAGTGTTGTGTCGAAATTATGAATTCTGTTAAAAAAGCTTAATAAATATATTGACAAGGATATATATGGGTGTTATCATGATGTCGTGCAAAACGGGTAAATGCCCAATTACGGCAGCAATGCCGGCCGGGTTAAGCCCGGCGAACACGAGTATAATTCGAAAGGAGTTTTTTCAGAATGAAGAAACTGTTTGCCCTCGTTCTGGTAGTCGCCATGGCTCTCGCCATCGCGCTGCCCGCTCTCGCTGCCACTGGCTGGGACAAGCCCGAGGTTGATCCCGAAGAGCATGATGATTTCGCAATGACCGCCCAGAAGTATGAGTGGTACAGCTCCTCTTCCAGCGGATATGGTGCGGATGGCAATTACTTTGCTGACTGGGATGACAAGAAGGGTGTTGTGAAGGATACCCTTGGCCGTGCTTATTTCACTGTCACGCTGCCCACGGCTGCCGATGCTGCTGCGCTCTATCCGGGCGTTGACTTCAGCAACCTTTCCGTCAGCATCAAGATCACCAACGTGAAGGCTGTTCAGGAAATTGATTTGACGGCTGGCACAGTGGACTATGCTCCGACCCTGAGCACCAGCATCACGGGCTTTGATGCCGCGAAGAAGCTGTTTTCCGGCACTAAGACTCCGCCGGCGCTGACCACCGCTGCTCAGACCGTGAAGTACATGTACGTCTTCCGCGCCGCTGACGCCGCCAACGTTGTTGCGACCATCAGCATCACTGCGGGTGACGATACCCTTCCCGCCACCTTCCTGAAGGGGACTACTACGATTACCGCCGCGACTCCGAGTGCGAATGAGTACACGTTCACCGTGACCGCGACCGACCTCATGACGTTCACGACCAACGCCAGCACCGATAAGATCGAGCATGTCTATCTTACGAGCGGCGCCGACAAATATGAAGTTCTCGTAGGCATCGGCGGCGCCATCAGCTTCAAGCTGCAGGGTTCGTCTGATCCTGCCCTTCAGTCGGGTACTGTCTATGACGGCCTTAAGGCCAGGTATGACTTCTTCATGGGCGCCCTCGGCTTTGCCTGGGACGGCACCGCGAAGTTCATGACTGAGGATCTCATCATTGACAACCTCATCAAGCATGCTTCCGGCTCCGCGTCCGTGACCTTCCCCGGCGGCTATCAGTCCATCACTGATCCGTCCGTGAACCCCCCGCAGACCGGTGACGCCACCACCGTGGTCGGCTTCGTGATGATCGCCCTCGCGCTCGTCGCCGCCGCCGCCGTGACCGTCAAGAAGGTCCGCGCGTAATCCAAACTTAGTTTGGGTAACCCGATAAGCACAAAAGGCCTCCGCCGTACGGCGGAGGCCTTTTATTGTCTCGTTCATGGTCAAGTATCTTTTTCATTGCCAATTGACCCGCAAGTCCTGTCCCTTCAATTCTATTACGCTATAGCTTTTTTGTGAGAACAGGCGGGAAAAGATGCGCTCGCCGTAATTATCGAGTATCTCCGCGCGGTCGAGGTTGGTGGCCACCACCGTGGCGCGCCCCGCGTTGCCGCGCTCATTGATGGCGGCAAAGAGCGCCTCGAAGGTGACAGAGGGGATCATAGGCTCCGTGCCGAGGTCGTCGATTAGGAGGAGGTCGGGGGTGGAAAGATCGACCGCGCTCGTGCGCTCGCGCATGGCGCGCAGCATCAAATCCACGATGTTATAGGCCGTGTATTTTTGCACGCTGCGGCCGCGCTCCAGCGCGCGGCGGCCGATGCAATCGAGCAGATAGGTTTTACCGACGCCCGTTTCGCCCATGAGCATAAGGCCGCAAGCGTTGTTGAGCGCGAGCTCGCCCGCGTAAAGCTCGCAAAGCTCCTTCGCGCGCACGCTGCGGCGTTTCTGTTCCGCGTTTTTATAAATAGAGGCGCTGAACGATTCAAAGCGCGCGTCCTTGGCAAGGCCGGAGGAAGCGTAGCGCTGCGCGAGCAGTTTTTCGCGCGCGCAGGGGCAAAGCGTGCCGTCGGGCAGGCAGCCCGTGTCCTCGCAGCGCGGGCAGGCGTAAGGGATGTTGAGATAATCGGGAGGCAGGCCGTTGTCGGCAAGAAGCCGCGCCCGCTCGCGAGCAAGCGAGGCGAGCGCATCGTCCACCGATTGACGGTAAGCTCGCTTATCTTCAGCCGCGCGCAAACCAAGCGCGAGGTTGAAGGCAATTTCTCGCATTTCATTCTCAATTTCAACAAGGCGCGGAAGCGCCCGGCAAACTTCATCCCGCCGCGCTTCGTAAAGCGCCTGCGCCTTCTCCCGCGCGCGGGCGTAATGCGCCGTAAGCTCTCGTGGCAGCATGTTCCCTCCGCATATATGTTATCATAGCAATTATAATAGAAATCCGGGCGCAGGACAATGAAAATGAAAGAGGCAGGGCGCATAATCAAAAGAGCGGCTATGCCGCTCTTTTGAAGATACGCATGGCATTGCGTATTTGGGAACGCATCAGGTGTCTTTTTTGTCGTTTTCGCCCTTATCTTCGCTTTTATTTGCGGAGGAGGCGCCGCCGAGTTTTGCAAGCGCGTTTTTGAGCGCGTCCGGCAGCGGCAGTCCCATCTGCGCGGCGTTTTCCACAATGCTTAAGCCTTCGTTGGCGATATAGAACACCATCACGGCGGAGCGTATCGCCCCGTTTGCTTCGGGGACAATTCTGTCCACCATAGTGCCCAGCGCCACAAGGGCGAAAATAAAGAGCTTTTTGAGCAATCCGCGAAGACCCACGGAGCTGTCGAGCTGTTTGAGGATGGCTGCTTTGGTAACGCCGGTGACGTAGTCGATCACCACGAAGGCGACGAGCGTTATGCACAGCGAGTCCCAGGGTCCCCACAGGTATGAGGCGATGCCGCCTATGGCCGCAATCGCCGCTTTTATCCATTCGATTGATTTGATGGTCATGTTAAATGCCCTCCTCTATACCTTCAATATATTGTGCATACATATAACCTGTGACAAGCCCTTTGCCGCAGCGCAGGGCGACCGCGCGCCAGTCTGGATTGCTGCAGGGCGTGGCGAGGAGCAAGTCCCCCATGTGCGCAACGCAGAGTATTCCATGCCCCGTGCCGGGACTTTTGCGCACGTTGACGCTCCCTCCCGCGCATCTGGCGAAATAGGCCTGCGTGGGCGGAGAGCCGGAGGCAAAGCAGGGCAGCACGCCGAAGCGGTTCCAATAGTTCGCGCCCGAAGCGTCAAGCCTGCGCACGACTACGCCCGCGTCCCTGCCCTGCGCTTCAACCGCCATGTTTTCTCCGAGGTATACGCCCACATGATGCGCCTTCTTGCCGTTGTGGCGGAAGACCAGGTTGCCCGGCGAAAGCGCGGCACGCTCTATCGTGGGGCAAGCTGCATAAAGCCCGTCTGCGGTTTTGTCGCCGGAAAAAAGCCCCGCGATGTCCGCGAGATAGCGCATCAAAAGGCCGCTGCAATCAAAAAGGGGGACGCTTGCGTCCCCCGAATCGAGCTTCTTATTGATGTATGCTTTTGCGCGTTGTGCGTTTGTTTCGCTCGTCTCCCGTGCGTCCACCCATTTTTCCCACGAAGGGGAAACACGCTTCCCGTCGAGGTAGAGCGTGCCGTCCGCGCGCGCCTCCTGCCCCTGCGCGCCCCAGACATAGGCCGCGCCCTGCTGCGCGCGCAGCCATGCGAGGAAACCGGATACTTCTGTCATGTCAAATCCTCCATTGTGTTGTTTTCGGCGAAAGCGCGGTGCGCCCGGCTATTCTGAATTTAATGGCCTGTCCATATACTTCAACCGTCTGCGCCCGGAGCGATAAATGACGCCCCGCCGTCCTCGGTCATCCAGCCGATGCCGCATTCTTTTTCATCCACGCTTACGAGCGTTGCGCCCAGCGCGGCCTCAAGCTCCGCATATACAAAAGGCTCCGCCATGATGATGTTTGTTACCGTGTTGTTTTTTATTACTGCCACTCTCATATTTTCACCCCTCTCATGCGGGTATGCGTATCCAGATTACGCCTTGGTAGCCAGAGCCGCCCGTACCATTCGCATCATTCCCGTCTGTCGTTCTTACACCTGCTCCGCCGCCGCCGCCGCCATAATACTTGGCATTTTCACCATTTGGCGGTGTCCCAGAACTTGTTCCGCCCGCTCCGGCGCCAGCACTAGAATCACCAGCAGCACCTCCACTCGAACCCCCGGTTGTAGCCATTGAGCCATTTCCACCATTGGTTCCACCTTTGCCGCCACTACGACGGTAAGTGGAAACCGAATCATATTGGCCGCCTGCTCCGCCGCCGCCGCAATGTTTATCGAAATAAGACGTGTTCGCAAATGGAAATTTTGGCAAACCATCCCCATAAAATGTTGTGTTAGGTCCCCCATCACCAGATGCCCTTGTGTCGCCAGCGCCTGTGCCATATCCAGAGGGCATGTATATAGATTCTGGAGCAGATAACATGGTAAAAGATGATGTACCCCCGACGCCATTATTTGGTGCTCCACCTGCGCCAACTACCACGGTCATATTATCCAGCGCAATCCTATAAAAATTTTGCAACTTACCGCCCGGACCTCCGACGTTACCCCAATTGCCGCCACCACACCCGGCATTTACTACACAAACATCCGCGAGTATTCCTTGCTCAACTTGTCCTTCTTCAAACGTAAGCATTCCGCTCTGTTTGACCTCCAGCAGCCTGTACTCTCCGTCCTGCAGCGTCACTACGCCGTGGTCGGTCATGCCGCCCGTGCCCGCGCTGTGTGAGACGATGACCTCGCCGCCCGCGACGCGGGACGCGCCGGAAATTTGCGCGTTCGTCCTCCCAATCATCAGAGTACCCCCTTCCATAGCGTGAGTGTTTCGATGGTGATCGCCGCGGCGGGAATCTGGGAGGCGTAGATGTACACGCCGCCCGCATAGCTTTGGGCCACGGGCGCGAGCTTGCCCGAAACGGCGTCCGCAAGTGCAAACACCACCTCCGGCGCCATCGCGGCGAGCGCGCCGGGGAAAGGCAAGGCGGCGCGGTAGGGATAATCCGCGTAGGTTGCGTCGGAGCTCCATGAACCGACCGGTACGGAAAGGTTTGTGGCGCGAAGGGGCGGCTCGTAGTAGTCCGCGTTGGGGGCGGCGGCGCGTATGTTACCCTCGCCGTCCCCCATGACGAGGCCGGAAACGCTCGCGATTTCCGGCAGCCCTTCTACGACGGTTTCAAGCTCGCCCACAAGCGCGTCCGCGTCCGCAATCGCTGTGTCCAGTCGAATGGCGAGCGCGGCGTATTCCGCCGAGCGGGAAAACTCTGCGGACGCGCGGGCAATCTCCGCATTCGTGCGCGCCTCTTCCGAAGCAATGCGCGAAAGCTCCGCGGAGGCCCTCGTGTTCTCCGCGCCTGTGCGGGCGGTTTCCGCCGTTGTGCGCGCCGCCTCCGCTGCCTGCGCCTCCTGCACCTGCGAAAGGGCGCCGGCAAACCCCGCCTGCAGCGCGATGACGTCGGAGAGCAGCGAGGTCAAAAGCGGATACTCCGGCACGGCCGCAATGGTGTCCGCGTTGAGTATGCTCCTGCGGCAGCGGAAGTTGAATTTTGCGCTCGTGACGAGCAGGGCGAGCGTCGCGCCCGAATAGACCTGTATTTCACACTCCACCATGCCCGGCGCGAAGGAGGAGGCGAACAGGCTTATCGTGATCTCGTTGTTCGCCTCGCCCCCAAGCGTGACGCCGTTGCCCGCGGTGCCGCTGTCCTGGGATACGGTTTCCCCGTCTGATTTGGAAAAAAGCGCCATCACGCGGCAGGCGGTGAGGTCAACGGGCTCGCCGTCGTCCGTGAGCAGTATGACAAGTTCGTTACCCGTATCGCCCTCCACCAGCGTGAATTCACGGTTGGAGATGGGGCGGCTGATATCCAGCGCAATTTCAAAGCGCTTTTTTACTTCGTGTTCGCCTGCCATAGCCTACCTCCCGTGCTCGCGCTGCCCGTGCCCGTGGAATGCATGTACGATCTTTTCAGCGCATCGTAACGCGCCTGTCCCATCGCGGCGATCATGCTGTTTCGCATTGCGCTCCAATATTCATCTGAGGAATTGAAGAGCGCGCTCCTCTGCTGGGCGCTGAGCGTACTAAGATAATTCAGATAAGCATCCTCGCCCATGTTGAACGCGCCCGCCGCTTCGGTTTTGTCCGTGCCGCGCGAGGCGGAGGAGGAGCGGTTGGGCGCAAGGCCCGCGAGATAGTTCTGATACCATTGCGTGGCGATGGAGAGCGCCGTGTTGTTCGCGTTCGCCTCCATCTGCGCGTTGGCGCTGGCCGCCTGCATTTCAAGGGACGCGTAGTACTGAAGCGCGGCGGCAATGCGTTCGGCAAGGGCGGAGGTGTATTGCGTCTCCATCATGGAAACGTCGCTCTCCACATCGTCGCCCTCGCGCTCCTTCATGGAAGCAATGTAGGTGGATGCGCCCATGCCGCGCGAGGCCGCGTCCGCGTCCATTTCCGCCATCATTTCCTCGCCGCGCGCGCGCCGCTGCTCTATCGCAAGATCCACATTCGGGCGAAGCGCTTCCTCATAATCGCGCTTGATCGTTTCGCGCGAGGGAACGGCGATGGATATGCCCGGCACGCTGATGGCGTCGCGCACCGCCTGGTAGTATTGGTTGAACGTGCCGTTGTTCGCGGCGAAAGGGTCGGCGGCGCTGTATTTCTCATAGGCTGCCTGCGTAACAGGGCCCCATATGCCGTCCGCCGTCACGCCCAGCATTCGCTGGTATTGCCTGACTTCCTCGCGGCTCTCGACGCCCTCGGGCGTCGAGTAGCCTGTGACGTAATAGCTTGCCATAATAGCTTAGCCTCCTTTGTTTATAGGGAAAGCTCGCGTTCGAGCGCGTCCAGGCGCGCGTCGAGAAGCGCGAGCTGTTGGGCAAGAAGCATGAAGTTCTGGTTGAGGCAGTTTTCAATCGCCCTTGCCTTTTCCTCGTCCTGCGCGTTGTCGTAGGGGGAAAGCGCGGCGAGCGCGATATAATAGAGCGCGCGCATGTCAAGCGCCATCAGATGACCCTCCTTTTCGCTTCAAATTCGATTTCCGCGCCCGAGGTGATGGCGAAATGCCCGCCCGCTTCATTGTAAAAGCGCAGGCAGAACGTGCGCCCCTCGTTCTTGAGCGGCACCTCGAGCACAGCGCTGCGGCTCTTGGGCAAAAGCAGCCTGTGCGTTTCGGTGAGCTCTCCCGTGGTCACATCGACGAGCGTCGCCGCGTCCCTCTCGTCCGAGCTGCCGCGAAGGTACATCGCGCGCATGCCCTTGACGACGCTCTTGTCCCGAAGGTCGGTTTCGGGTGTGCGCCACCAGGCGGTAATCGGCGCGCCGTCGTAGCTCTCCCCCTCGTTGAAGCGGCACACATGGCGCGCGCCGTCAACGAGGTAGAGCCTTCCGTCACGCGCGCACAGGCCGCCTATGGAAAAGCCGCGCCGCAGCATATACGCGCCCCGCACGAGGTCGTATTCCACGAGCGCGTCGCCCGCGCCGTCCGTCAGGGAAAAATAGAGCTTGTCCCGGCAAAGCGCGCCGCGCGAGGCGGAAACATCCGCGTCCTCGAGTATCGTGCGTATGCGCCGCGCGTCGCGCATGGGCGCGGCCGTCACACCATTGAAACAGCAAAGCCCGCCCGCCGTCATGAAATAGAGCGCGTCCCCGCATTTGACCACGGCCGTATTCGCCGTGCGCTCCGCGCGGGAGTCCACCTCCTCGATGGTAAAGTTGCCCGGCTTGTCGCCAAGCAGCCTGTATATGCTGTGCTTTTTAAAGATCACAAGCTCATTGGAAAGCGCGGCGAGGCCTATGATCGGGTCGCTTGCGATGCTGCCCACCTCCGCGTGCCCGCCCTCCACGTTGGGGGAAGCTTCCACCGGCCCCCACGCCTCGATGCTCCTTCCGCTGCCGGGGAGCTGGCTCCAGTAGAGCCGGTTGGGATGATTCGGGTTGCCCGCGCCGAAGAGCCTGCTG
>JAEWMV010000125.1 GCA_023393045.1 Bacillota bacterium
TGAGCTTAGGACGCCGCTTGCCTCCATACGCAGCCTTTCCGACGCGCTCTGCGACGGGCTGGTAAAGAAGGATGAGGACAGGCTGCGCTATTACGGGCATATCCAGAAGGAAGCGATACGTCTCTCCCGCCTCATCGACGACCTGCTGGAGCTCTCCCGCCTGCAATCCGGCACGGTGGCGCTCAACAAGCAGAAAATGGATGTGGGCGAGCTGCTCTGCGACGTAGCCGAGCGCTACGCGGGCGTTGCCGCGGAAAAAGGGTTTGGCATCGCCACGGATGTTCCTGAAAACTGCCCCGCGGCCTATTCCAATCCGGACAGGACGGAGCAGGCGCTCATCGCGTTTTTAGATAACGCCATCAAGTACAACGAGGGTGTTTTCGATATCCGCCTTTGCGCGCGGGACGCGGGCGAGCGGCTCGTCATATCCGTGTCCAACGCGGGCGCGATCGACGAGGGCGACATCGCGCATATCTTCGAGCGCTTCTACAAGGCGGACCGCGCGCACGCGGGCGAGGGGACGGGGCTGGGGCTTTCCATTTCAAAGGAAATCATGGATCTTCTGGGGGAGCGGATATGGGCGCAAAGCGAAAACGGGGCGGTTACATTCTCCTTTACGCTCGCAAAATACAGCACGGATGTGGAAAAATAAAAACGCAGGGGTGAAAATTGCGCCCTCCGGACTTCAACAGACGAAAAAAACATGATATAATCAAGCGAAATACAGCTTGGGGGGAATTGCAATGAGCGCGGTAAAGATACTCATCGCGGACGACGATAAAAACGTTCATGAATCGCTTGGCATCTATATAAAGGACGCGGGTTACGAGGCCGTGGATGTGTACGACGGGGCGGCGGCGGTTGCCGCGGCGGCCTCGCCCGACATCGCGCTTTGCGTGCTGGACATCATGATGCCTGTCATGTCCGGCATAGACGCCTGCAAGGAAATAAGGAAAACCTCGCGCATGCCCATCATCATGCTCACCGCGAAGGGGGAGGAGATCGACCGCATACTGGGCCTGGAGCTTGGCGCGGACGATTACATCGTCAAGCCCTTCAGCCCGCGCGAGGTGGTCACGCGCATCAAGGCGGTGCTCCGGCGCACCAACGACCAGCAGCAGTCCAACGAGGAAGGCTGCGTCGCCTACGAGCAGCTCGTCATCGACATCAAGAGCTATACGGTTACGCTTCGCGGACAGGCCGTGGTCTGCACGCCCAAGGAAATCGAAATCCTCTACATGCTCGCCTCCAACCCCGGTCAGGTGTTTACGCGCGAGCAGCTTCTCAATAAAGTCTGGGGCTACGACTTCGCGGGCGAAACGCGCACGGTGGACACGCACATCAAGCGCATCCGCGCCAAGCTCGACAATACGGGCCTCAACTGGTCGATCAAAACCATCTACGGGGTAGGTTACAAGTTCGAGGTGGAATGACCTCATGAAAAGCGTTTTCTTCAGGCGGCTCGTGCTCTCCCTCGCCGTGGCGATGCTCGTTGCCGCCATCGTGATGTTCGGCGGATATATATTCCTGAGCCGGGACGTTTATACCGACATCAAGCTCGACGAGCTGCAGCCCTCCGTGGATGCGGCAAGCCAGCTTGCCTACGAGTACATATCCGGCAACATCGGCGGCGACGTGTTCCTGCGCCTTGCGGGCAAAACTATGTCCCCCCAGAACGGGGCGGCCATGTTCGTGAGCGCGGACGGCACGCTCCTCTACTATTACGATTCTTTCCTGCATGTGGACGCGAAAACCGCGCAGGCCTTTGTCCACGAACAGCTTGAGACCGTGTTCTCCGGTGAGAATATCCGTTCGGACAGGCTCATCGCGCCGGACGGGAACGCCATGCTCGCCGTTGGCGCGCCCGTGCCGGACGGGGCGGGCGGCGTATACGGGGCCATCATACTCTTGACCTCCGTTAAAATCATCACGGGCACAACCACGCGCATGTCCGTCATCTTCCTCTGGATGGCGGCCTTTGGCATACCGGTCGGCATGATCAGCGCTGCGTGGCGGGTCAAGAACGTGACGGAACCCATCAACCGCATGTCCGTCGCCGCCATGGAAATGACAAAGGGCAACTTCAACATACGGGTGGATGAGGACGAGCAGGGCGAAATCGGCGAACTCGCGCGCGCGCTCAACAACCTGTGCGGCGAGCTCTCTAAAACCATCCATCAGCTCAGCTCCGAAAAGGGTCAGCTCGACCAGATTTTGCAAAGCCTCACCGACGGCGTGGCCGCGACGGATGAAAAAGGCCGGCTCACGCATTACAACCCCGCGCTCATGCGCCTCTTTGGCGCGGTGAGCGTGGCGCGGCGCGAGGACCTCATTTCTGACGAAAAGTTCTGGACGGAGTTCGACGCCGTTTTTGAATCCGGCGAGGCGCGCACCATCACCTACCCCATGCCGGGCGAGCGGGTGCTTTGGATCACGATTTCCCCCGTGACCACGGAAAGCTGCGAAAAGGCGGGCGTGGTGGCGCTCTTCCGGGACATGACGGAGATGGAGCGCACGGAAACCATGCGGCGCGAGTACGTCGCCAACGTGTCCCACGAACTGCGCACGCCGCTCACCGCCCTGCGGGGCCTCCTCGAGCCGCTTGCGGACGGCATGGTGCGCAAGAAGGAGGATAGGCAGCGCTATTATAAGATCATGCTCCACGAGGTCATGCGCCTCTCAAGGCTCATTACGGACATGATGACGCTCTCGCGCCTGCAGTCCGGCACGGAGTACATGGAGCTT
This sequence comes from Bacillota bacterium, assembly GCA_023393045.1. Lineage (GTDB taxonomy): Bacteria > Bacillota > Clostridia > Christensenellales > CAG-138 > Phil1. Next base: position 2,746 of record JAEWMV010000125.1, read on the forward strand.
GTGAAGGTGGACCTCTACGAGCTTGTCAACGAGATCGCGGGCGGATATTCCTCCACGGTGTCCAACAAGGGCGTTCATCTCGTGGTGGACTGCCCCGCGCCTGTGCCCGAGTGCATGACCGACCCGGACAGGATCGAGCAGGTCGTGGTGATCCTCCTCGACAACGCTGTGCGCTACACCCCCGAGGGCGGCACGATCACCATCGGCCTTCGCAACAGGCAAAAGCACGTGGAATTGAGCGTGACGGACACGGGCGTCGGCATCCCGGAAAAGGATTTGCCGCACATATTCGAGCGCTTTTATAAGGTCGACAAATCGCGCGGCGAGGGGGGCACGGGGCTTGGCCTTTCCATCGCCCAGTTCATCATGGACAAGCTCGGCGAAGGCATTACCGTCAAGAGCGAGGTCGGCAAGGGCACGCGCTTTACCCTCACCGTCAAGCATTACGTCAAAAACGCCATCGCGCTGGGCCCCGCAGGGGAAAAGAGCAGCCGCTACGGGGACGAGGTGGAGGACCACGCCAAGGCCGACAGCGCGCAGGAGAAAAAGCCCAGCGGCGACGTGCTCGACGCGCATTATGAAGTGATTGACCCCGGCAAAAAACAATGACGGGCTGCACCATATGCCCGAGGGAGTGCGGCGCAAACAGGGAGCGCGCCGCGGGCTTTTGCGGCGCGGGAACCTCCCCCAACATCGCGCGCGCCGCGCTGCATTTCTGGGAGGAACCGGCCATCAGCGGCACGCGCGGCTCCGGCGCGATTTTCTTCTCGGGCTGCAACATGGCCTGCGTATTCTGCCAGAACTATAAAATCAACCATGCGCGCGTTGGCCCCGAGGCGGACGCGGACGCGCTTGCCTCCATTATGCTGCGTTTGCAGGAAAAAGGCGCGCATAACGTCAACCTCGTATCCCCGGCGCCCTTCGCGCCGCTGCTTTTGGAGGCGATCCCTCTGGCGCGTGCGAGGGGCCTCACGATTCCCGTCGTATACAACACCAACACCTATGAAAAGGTTGAAACGCTAAAGCTGCTTCGCGGCCTCATCGACGTATACCTGCCGGATCTGAAGTACGTCTCCCCCGAAATTGCCGGAAAATACAGCGGTGCTCCGGACTATTTCGACTATGCTGCGCCCGCGCTCGCGGAAATGTTCTCCCAGCGCGGCCTGCTTGAAACAGACGGGGAAGGCATCGCCGTCAAGGGTGTGGTCATACGCCACCTCGTGCTGCCGGGCTCGGTGGACGAAACGCGGCGCGTCATCGACTATATCGCGGACAATTATCCCAGGGAGATCGCCTTTTCGCTCATGGGGCAGTACGCGCCAAACGGCGCGCTCCTGCCCGCCCCGCTTGAGCGCAAGCTCCTTCGCCGCGAGTATGCGCGCGCCATCGACCACGCGCTCCAGTGCGGGCTCACCAAAGTGCTCATACAACAATTGAGCGCCGCGACGATGGACTACACCCCGAATTTTGATGGCTCCGTAATATAAATTCGGCCTGTTTATTGGACATTTGTAACTGTTACAAAGTAATTGTGAACGTAGTTTTAAATGTTGATAAAATCACTGAAAAAACACGAAATACCCATTGCAAAACACAAGATATGGTGCTAGCATTAAGTCAGTGGTTAACAAAAAACAGATCGTCCGGTGTTAACTGCAGCCATCTTCATTATTGTTTTCCTCCAAACGATACAGGCCGAAATCGGATAGGGGCAATCCGGTTAAACGCCAAAAACTTGACGGACGATCTGAGCGGAACCTCGCATAAATGCGAGGTTCCGTTTTGTGCATGCGCGCTTGTGAACACCGGTAAAATGAAGTAAAATATATAATAGGGAAGATTTTTGTGGAGGCAATATGCCGGGCATTGAAGAACTCTATGAATCCCTCCAGGGGACGGCGTGCGGGGCGAAACTCGCACGCAACGCCGACATGTCCCGCCTGACTTCGTTTCGGACGGGCGGGCGCGCCGCGCTTTTTCTAAACGCGGCCAGCGCCGGGGAAATCATCGAGGCGACAAAACAGGCCAAGCGCACAGGCGTGCCGTATTATATCATCGGCAACGGCACGAACCTGCTTGTGAGCGATAAAGGGCTTGACGCGCTGGTCGTGCGCGTCGGCGAAGGCATGGGTGAAATCAGGGCCGACGGCGCCGTTTTTGAAGCCGGGGCGGGCGCGCCGCTCTCGGCGTTTGCAAAGGCCACGGTCGAGGCGGGCTGCGGCGGCCTCGAGTGGGCGGCCGGCATACCGGGCAGCGTGGGCGGCGCGGTCGCAATGAACGCGGGCGCGTACGGCGGGGAGATCGCCGGGGTGCTTCGCGATGTGACCTTCATAGAGGACGGAGAAGTCAGGCGGCTTGCGGCGAGGCCAGAGGACATGGGCTATCGCCGAAGCGCGTTTCGTGCGCCGGGGCGCATCGTGCTTGGCGCAAACTTCGCGCTGCAAACGGATGCCGGGGCGGCGCAGCGCATGCGGGAATACACTAGGGTGCGCCGCGAGAAGCAGCCGCTCAATTACCCCAGCGCGGGCAGCACGTTCAAGCGCCCGCAAGGGCATTTTGCGGGCGGGCTCATCGAAGCGGCGAATTTGAAGGGTACGCGCGTAGGCGGGGCGATGGTGAGCGAGCTGCACGCGGGCTTCATCATCAACGCCGGCGGGGCTACGAGCGCGGACGTGTATCATTTGATCCGCCTTGTGCAGCAAAGAGTGTTTGAGAGTAGCGGCGTGCAGCTTGAAACCGAGGTCATGCTGCTTGGGGATTTCGACTGAAGGGGGCAATGATGGAACTGCTGATCGTGACGGGCCTTTCGGGCGCGGGCAAATCGCAGACGCTGCGCAAGCTGGAGGACATCGGCTTCTTCTGCGTGGACAACCTTCCCTGCGAGATGCTCGAGGGCTTCGCAAAGCTGTGCAAGCGGGCGCAGCCCGAGGTGCGGCGTGCGGCCGTGGTGATAGACAGCCGCGAGAGCGTCTTCAAGGCGGACATGGAGCGCTCCCTGCGGGAGCTGAGCGCAATCAGGGTCCCTTATACCATATTGTTCCTCGACTGCCGGGACGAGGTGCTCGTGCGGCGCTATAACGAAACGCGGCGGCGTCACCCCCTCGCGGCGGACATCAGCGAGGGGATACGGCTCGAGCGGGAACTGCTCGGCTTCCTTCGGGAAAGAGCCAGCTGCATCATCGACACCAGCGACTTGAAGCCGCTGGAGCTGAGCGCGCAGATCGAGCTGCTCTACGCGGACAACGCGAGCGACGAGTTCCGGCTCATCTTTGAGAGCTTTGGCTATAAGCGCGGCGTGCCCTTCGAGGCGGACATCGTCTTCGACATGCGCTTTTTGCCCAATCCGTATTACGAAACGGAGCTTCGCGCCCTCTCCGGCCGGGACGCGGCCGTGCGCGATTATATCCGCGAGGACGGCATGTTCGACGAGTTTATAGAGACCGTGCGCGGCATGCTCGAAAAGCTGATTCCGCATTTCAAGGCGCAGGGCAGGCAAAGGCTTTTGATCGCCTTTGGCTGCACGGGCGGGCGGCACCGTTCCGTGTGTGCGGCGGAGGAATTGTACCATATGATGAAGGATGCTTACGGCGCGCGGCTCATCCACAGGGACGCCCGCCTCGAGGCGGACGATATCGAGCAGAAGTTCGGCGGCAATCGGGGAGGGAACTGAATTGTCCTTTTCTTCCGCGCTCAAGGATGAGCTGACAAGGGTACGCTGCACGGGCGCTGCGGAGCGTTCCGCGCTGCTGTGCGCCGTGGCGCACTCCTCCGCGTCGATGAAGCTCGGCGCGAATGGGCTTTCTATTGAGTTTGTCACGGAGAGCCAGTCCACTGCGGATTTGACCGCCAAGCTCGTCGCGGAGCTCTACGCGCTTGCCCCCACGCTCTACGCGCGCCGTCCGCAGGGGCGCGGCAGGGAGGGCTACGTCGTCTCCGCCGCAGGGGAGAACTGCGCAAAGCTGCTCGCCGATTACGGCTGCCTGCCGATGGAGGGCGCGGCCGATTTCACGCCGGGCGAGGTGCCGCACGCGTACCTTTTGGGCGAGCGGGTGGCAAAATGCTTCATACGGGGCGCTTTTCTCGGCGCGGGGTCGGTGAGCGACCCGCACAAGGGCTATCACCTTGAAATCGTGTGCCGCTACGAGCGCTTTGCGGAGATCGTGCGCGACCTTCTGCTCGATTTTGAAATTCCCGCCCGCATCAGCGCGAGGAAGCAGAATTTCGTCGTCTATCTCAAGGACGGCGAAAACATCGCGGACTTCCTCAGGCTTGTGGGGGCGGTAGACTGTGTGCTGGAGTTTGAGAACATCCGGGTGCTGCGCTCCATGGCAAACGACCTCAACCGCAAGCTCAACTTCGAGGACGCCAACATGCAAAAGACCGCGCGCGCCAGCGCGCAGCAGCTCATCGATATACGGCTCATCATGGATACCGCGGGGCTGGACGCGCTGCCCCGTCCCCTTCGGGAAACGGCGGAGGCGCGGCTCAACAATTCCGAGGCGACGCTCACGGAGCTTGCGCGGGAGCTTGAAATCGGAAAATCCGGTTTGAACCACAGGTTTGCGAAACTTTCCGCCATCGCCGAGGGCATACGCCTCCACGGCGCGGCGGGAGCCGCCGGGAAAGGAAAGGAATAATGGGCGAATTCGTTCATCTGCACGTGCACAGCTTTTTCAGCCTCCTGGACGGCGCGGCGCCCATCAAGGGGCTTGTCGCGCGCGCGAAGGAGCTGGGCATGGAAGCGCTCGCGCTCACGGACCACGGCGCGATGTACGGCGTCATCGACTTCTATAAAGAATGCGTCAAACAGGGCGTCAAGCCCATCATCGGCATAGAAACCTACGTCGCGCCCAACTCCCTCTACGACCGCGAGGGTTTTCGGGAATACGCGCACCTTGTGCTGCTCGCAAAAAACGAGGCGGGCTATAAAAACCTCATCAAGCTTTCCTCCAAGGCGTTTGTAGAAGGCTTTTATTATAAGCCGCGCATCGATTACGATCTGCTCGAGCGGCATTGCGAGGGCGTTATCTGTCTCTCTGCCTGCATCGCGGGCGACATACCGCAGTTCCTGCTCCAGGGGCAGGAGGAAAAGGCGAAGGCGCTCGCCCTTCGGCTCAAGGGCATGTTCGGCGATGATTTCTATATCGAGCTGCAAAACCACGGTCTGCCCGAGCAGCTCGAGGTGCTGCCAAAGCTCGCCCTGCTCGCAAAGGAGCTCAACATCAAAACCGTCGCCACCAACGACATCCACTATGTGAATAAAGAGGACGCCGAGGCGCAGGATATGCTCCTTTGCATCCAGACGCTGCGCTATGTGGATGAAGAGGACCGCATGAAGATGAGCGCGGACGAGTTCTATATGAAGAGCGCCGAGGAGATGCGCCAGGCGCTCTATGATTATCAGGATTCTATCGCCAACACCGTGGAGGTTGCCGACAAGTGCGCCTTTGAAATGCGCTTTGACGAGCGGCATCTGCCTGGCTTTGCCGCGCCGGAAGGGTTTGAGAGCAATTTCGATTATCTTCGCCACCTCACCTACGAGGGCATAAAGAGGAAGATGCCGGACTATGACCATGTTGAGGAGGAGCGGCTTGAAACGGAGCTTGCCGTCATCAAAAACATGGGCTTTACGGATTACTTCCTCATCGTGTGGGATTTCGTTTACTTCGCGCACAGCCGCGGCATCGCCGTGGGGCCGGGGCGCGGCAGCGGCGCGGCGAGCCTCGTCGCCTACGCGCTCGACATCACGGACGTGGACCCCATCAAGTACGATTTGCCCTTCGAGCGTTTTCTTAATCCGGAGCGCATCTCCATGCCGGACTTCGACATCGATTTTTGCGAAGAAAGGCGCCCCGAGGTCATCGACTATGTCGTTGAAAAATACGGCAAGGACAATGTGGCCCAGATCATCACCTTCTCCACCCTCGCGGCGAGGGCCGTCATCAACGATGTGGGGCGCGCCATGCGCATGCCCGCGGAGGCCAAGCGCGTCGCCGCGCTCGTGCCTGCCACCATCGGCATGACGCTCAAAAAAGCGCTCGAGGTTTCGGGCGAGCTGCAAACGCTTTATGAGAGCGACCCCGCCATAAAAAAACTTGTGGGCATCTCCATGAAGCTCGAAGGTTTTCCGCGAAACGCGGGTACGCACGCCGCGGGCGTCGTGATTTGCGCGGAGCCCATCAACGAATACGTGCCCCTGCAAAGGAACGGGGAAACCGTCACCACCCAGTTCCACAAGGATCAAATCGAGGAGCTTGGCCTTCTCAAGATGGACTTTCTCGGCCTGCGCACGCTCACCGTCATACGCGACGCGCTGGAGCTTATCGAAAAGGGCGGAAAGAAGTTGCCGGAATGCGCGCTCACGGTCTATGAGGACCCCAAGGTGTATGAAATGATCTCCGCTGCGGACACGGACGGCATTTTCCAGTTGGAATCCGCGGGCATGCGCCAGTTCATGCTGCAGCTTCGCCCCAATACCTTTGAGGATGTCATCGCGGGCATATCGCTCTTCCGCCCCGGCCCGATGGATCAGATCCCCAAGTACGTCGCGGGCAAAAACGATCCGGAGCATGTGACGTACCTGCATGAAAAGCTGCGCCCCGCGCTCAAGACCACCTACGGCTGCATGGTGTATCAGGAACAGGTCATGCGCATCGTGCGCGACGTGGCGGGCTATTCCATGGGCAGGAGCGACCTTGTGCGCCGTGCCATGGCGAAGAAGAAGCACGACGTGATGCAAAAGGAGCGGGACCATTTCGTCAACGGCATCGTGGAAAACGGCGTGGTCGTCGTGCCCGGCGCTGTGCGAAACGGCGTGGATGCCGCCACCGCCAACAGGATATTCGACGCCATGACGGACTTTGCCTCCTACGCCTTCAACAAGCCTCACGCGGCGGGATACGCGGTGCTCGCATACCGCACGGCGTATCTCAAGATCTATTACCCCGTGGAGTTCATGACCGCCACACTCAACAGCTACATCAGCGCGATCAACCGCCTCGTCGCCTACATCGGCTCGGCTTCGCGCATGGGCATCAAGGTGCTG
>JAEWMV010000182.1 GCA_023393045.1 Bacillota bacterium
GTGTCGCGCAGGTCGTCAAAGTAGAGGCTCCGCACGAGATAACCGCCGTCCGCGCCCGCGTAAGGGTCGGGCCGCATGAGGGCGGAAAGCCGCGCGCGCAGCGTGAGAAAATCCGCGTAACTGATGAAATGCTTGCACTCGTTGCGGTACTCCATGGCAAAGGCTCCTTCATAATCCAATGCCCAAGAGTATAGAGAACAATTGTGGCAGATTCGGTGCGCACCCATGGCAGAGCGGGCACAAATTAAGGCGCAAAGTAGGCAAAGTTAACATGGATTTTACATGGATTTGCATTGAAAGAACGCCGTGGAGAAGATCGCACGGCCGATTGGGGAGCATGAGCAAAAATAAAAAGCCCGCGTATGCGGGAGGCGATGCAAAAAACGCGCGGGTTTCGGCTATTTGATTTCCTGCTCCAATTCTTCAAAGAGCGGATCGGCGAAGAACTCCCTTATGCTGATCCCAAAACCGTCGCACAGCTTCTTGATCGTCACTGCGCCGGGGTTCATCGTTTCTCCGTTTAAAATGCTCTTGATTGTGGATTGCGGCACCCCGGCAATATAGCTCAGGCCATTAGGCGTAATTTCACGTTTGGCGCACAACTCCCTTATCCGTGCCACGATTGCTTCTCTGGTATCCATACATGCTCCCTTCCATATCGGACGGAATATCACTAATTCCATAATAAGAAGCATGAAAGAAATTGGTTAGTGATATAACACTAATCGCAAAACTTGCTGTATAATATTAGTGATTTAACACTAATTGGGGGGGAGAAAATATGTGGAATGAAAGGCTTGAAATGAACGACGGGTTGTTTGAACTTACGCCGGAAGTAAGGCGGAAGCTGGAAAAAACCGATATTTACCGGCGATTTGAATTTGAGCGGTCACGATTGGAAAAGCTGAGTGCACAAGCATGGAAAAAGACGGGGCAGCTATCCGACCCGGCGCTTACAGCGCAAAACAATCTTGTGGAGGAACTCGTCCTTCAAGTATGGGAAGATGCGCGGACCATCGAATTCATGCAGAGCGAGCCCTCCTATGAGGAGTTCCAAGAGATATGCGCAATAACAAGCGAGCCGTATGGAAATTAACGGGCAAGACCATATCCTTTTTCGCCTGCTGCACATGCATGGCGGCATAGGGCAAGGCTTGGCAATTAGAAAGCGGGCAATTGTCCGCTTGACTTATTCCTTGGGAACGTCCACTTCAAATATGTTGACATATCTGAGCCCCTTTTGATAGAGCTCGCTTTGCTCCGGCAGCCGCGCGAGGCGGACGAAGCGCGCGCCGAGCTTCTCGCACACGCGCCGCGAGGCGACGTTGCGTTGCTCGTTGGTGATCAGCAGTTTTTCCATCCCGTGCGCCTTCGCCACAGGAAGGATGAGGCGGCAGGCTTCCGCAGCGTAACCGTGCCCCCGGTAGGCCTCATCGACGTTATAGCCGATCTGCCCGCCGTAATAAAGCCCTTCGGTATAGCCGATGCGCAGGCCGATGTTGCCGATTTTCTCCCCGCCGCGGCAAATGGCGAAATGGTAGGCGGGCACATATTTCCGTTCGGGGTCGGCGGGCGATTTTTGCGTGCAGACGAGATAAATTTCCCCGCCGGTCAGCGCGGGCAGCTCGATAAAGTCAAAAAAGCGGCACGGCAGCGCGTCGTAGTACGCAATTTCCTTGCGGATTTCCCACTCTTCCCGCAAGATCGCATAAAGGAGCTCATCCCCGTACGGTCTGTCCGAAAGCTTATGCGCGGGCCGCGCCTCGAGGAAGCAGCCCTCGCGACGCATATTCAGTTTTTCCATTACGCCGAAGGAGGCGCAGTTTTGCGCGTCGCAGCGGGCGACGATGCGATGAAGCTGCAGTTCGCCGAAGCCAAAGGCGACGAGCGCGCGGCCAAGCTCCGTGCCGTAGCCCTTGCGCCAGTGGTCGCGGTGCAGTATCCAGCCGATTTCGCCCTCGTCCTTGCCAAGCAGGTAGAGGCCGCAGCCGCCTATGAGCGTCCCACTCTCTTTGAGGATGACTGCGAATTCATAGCGGCGGCGGGGGTCTGCGGCGTTCGCCGCGATGGCCATATCGAGGAACGCGCGCGTGTCCGCCTCGCTGTTGGGCCCAAAGGGCATATAGACGGTGTTTTCCACCGTGCTCGCGTAGGCGTGAACGGCGGCAAAATCGTCCGCCTCATACGCGCGCAGACGCAATCGTTGGGTTTCAAGCATAGCCATGCTTCCCTCCCGTTCATCCGTGCGGAAATTTCAAACAGTATAAAGGAAACGGCAACATTATGCAAGCGCGCGGGGAGAAAAGCCGCGCCCTGTCTATTGCTCTATCGTGAACTCCCACGCGCAGCCCGTGGGGGACTCCACCGCGTCCGGATAACAGCTCAGGCAGCGGCAGGCGATGCGCGCGTCGATGACCTTGGCAAAGCCCGTGTACTCGACGATGCCCACCTGCTTGCAGGGGTGGAAGGACAGTCCCTTCTTTTGCCTTGCCGCCTGCACGCGGCAGTCTATGTTGCGATAAATCAGCTTGCCGTCCTCAAGGAGGACTTCATGCGCGTTGAGCTGCCCGTAAAAGCGCAGTTGCAGCGCGCGCGCAAGGCCCCCGAGCCCCGCGCGTTCGGGGAGCTTCAAAAATTCCTTGATGCGCCGCGCCTCGATGGCGGTGAAGGCGCGCCACGCTTCGAGGTCGTGGCGCATCGCCTCGTCCATGCCGGATTTTTGCTCCACGGACTGGAACCACACGCCGTCGTGCGCGAGCCAGTTCTTGGCGTAGATTCCGATGAGCTCCACGAGTTCATCCCGTGAAAGCTTTTCAAGCTCCTCATTTCGCGCCATAACCTACCTCCCCAATCCTTTGTCTGCATTATACGGTATAACGCCCTTCCCCACAAGCGCGGCAGTTTTATCAAAAGGCGCTTGCTTCGGGCGGATTTCCCCAGCGACATTTTATGGGCCGTGGTTTATAATAAATGGTAGAAGGGAAGGGTTTCACACAACAAGTTTAGGATGGGAGGCATCGCATGATTACGCTCGAAAGCATGATGGCCATCGATAAAAACGCCTTGCGGGAAGCGGCCGGGGGGTTGGGCCGGGAGGATATCCCTCAGCTTGTGGATTGGCTGGGATTAAAGGACAACACTATCCGCTATCAGGCATTCCTTCTCCTTGGGCACCGCGCGGCGTTTGCGGATGATGTTTATCCGTATTGGAACGTCTTTCGCGACAAGCTTAAAAGCGACAATTCCTACCAAAGGAGCATAGGGCTTATGCTCCTTGCGGAAAACGCAAGATGGGATGCGCAAAACCTCATGGAGCATACCATCGACGAATACCTAGCGCTCCTCAACGATGAAAAGCCAATAACCATCCGCCAATGCATCCAGACGCTGGAGAAAATAGTGCCCCATAAACCGGAATTGACGGACAAAATCGCCGCGCGCCTGGTTTCATTCGACCTTATGTCCGTCAAGGAAACGATGCGCAAATCCATATTGCTCGACATTATCAACATCCTGCTCCTCATCAGAAAAGAGCTGAGAAGCGAGGAGATCGAAGGCTTTATCCTCAAAGCCCTCTCGGGCGAGGTGCTCGACAGGAAGTGGAAAAAGCAGATTGAGGCGGCGCTATAAGAAAGCGGGGCGGATAAGGGCCTCGGCCACAAGGTTGCAACCGTCGGAATCTGCCTCTATAAATTAAGTGAATAATTATTAAAAAACGCCCGCGGCGCGGGCGTTCTCCATGCAGTTATTCACTATTCACCGTTAGCTATTAGCTGTAATTGTCAATTACCCAAGCGTTAGAGCACCTTGCTCAAAAACTCCCTCGTGCGCTCCAATTTGGGGTGCGCAAAAAGCTCCGCGGGCGGGCCGCTCTCCACGATGACGCCCTCGTCCATGAAAAGGACGCGGTCGCTCACCTCGCGCGCAAAGCCCATCTCGTGCGTGACGATCACGGTGGTCATGCCCTCCGCCACAAGGCCGCGTATAAC
>JAEWMV010000114.1 GCA_023393045.1 Bacillota bacterium
GGCTTGGCCGGACGAGGGCATCCGCCGCAGGGAACCTGCCGCTTTGGAGCGCTACAGCGGCCTTCTCGCGGAAGATATCGCCTTCTTCTCTTATATCCAGTTTCAATTCTTTCGCCAGTGGAGAAACCTTCGCGCCTATGCGCATGAAAGAGGCATCCTCATCATGGGGGATATGCCCATCTACGTCGCGTTCGACTCGGCGGATGTGTGGGCGCGCCCGGATTGCTTTTTGCTCGATGAAAACTTGAATCCCGTGGCCGTGGCGGGCGTGCCGCCGGATTATTTTTCCGCGTCGGGCCAGCTCTGGGGCAACCCGCTCTATCGCTGGGACGATATGGAAAAGGACGGTTTTGCGTGGTGGCGCGCGCGCGCGGCGGGTGCTGCGCGGCTCTACGACGCGCTTCGCATCGACCATTTCCGCGGCTTCGCGGGCTATTGGCGCGTGCCTTCGGAAGAAGCCACCGCCATCAACGGAAGCTGGGAAAAAGGCCCCGGCATGGCGCTCGTCAGGGCGCTCAAGGAGGCCGCGCCGGAGTTGACCTTCATCGCGGAGGATTTGGGCTGTCTGGACGACGCGGCGCGCGCGCTCGTCGAAGCGTCCGGCTTCCCAAACATGAAGGTGCTGGAATTCGCTTTCGACCCGGCGGAGCTGAGCACGCACCTGCCCCACGCGCATACCGAAAACTGCGTCTGCTATTTGGGCACGCACGACAATCCGCCTGTGCTTGCGTGGAGGGAGGAGGCCGCGCCAGAGGCCGTCGCCTTCGCAGAAGAATACCTTGGCCTGAACGAAGCCGAGGGCTTCCATATGGGCATGCTGCGCGCGGGTATGACGAGCGCGGCCGGGCTTTTCATTGCCCAGATGCAGGATTATCTGGCTCTGGGGAAGGATAGCCGCGTCAACACGCCGGGCACCTTGGGAAACAACTGGCGCTGGCGGCTCCTGCCCGGCCAGTGCGACGCGCGGCTCGCCAAAAGGATACGCCGCATGACGTACATGTACGGCAGGACGGACAAGCCGTGAACGGAATTTGTTCGATTTCTGAGCAAAACGACTTCACGCATATTTCACGTTTTATCCATTTGTTTGCCGAGGGAAACGATGTTATAATGATGCCATGAGAAGGAAAAAAATCAACATACTTCTATATATAATCAGCGGGCTTTTGCTCGCTTCGGGCATATTCCTCGTGATTCGCCAATATGTGCTCATTCCCGGCGCCTATGTGCCGCCGGATCAGGACGTGGTCACCCCGCAGCCCACAACCTCGGGCATCGTCGAAATCACGCCCGATCCCACGCCCTCCGTCACCGACATCGGCGCGCAGCCGGGCGCTACGCCCACGCCGACGCCCTACATACAGCCCATCCCCCTGCGCATTTATTTCATCGAGGACGAGATCATGTGCGACATCGTGCCTGTGGGCCGCATCGAGGAGGGGGACAGGAAAGGGCAGATGGACACGGTGGAAGATGCCGACCTCAGCGCGTGGTATAAAGACGGCCCCTCTCCGGGCGAGGTGGGCAACGCTCTCCTCAACGGACACAAGAGCCTCAACGGCAAGATCGGCCGCTTTTCGGTGCTCTGGAGCATGGAGAAGGGCGATTTGATCGCAATCGCTCTGGACACGGGCGCGGTGCGCTATTTCGCGGTGACGAGCGTGGACTTCTATCCGTATAACGACGTGCCCAAAAAGGTGATGGATATGGAGAGCGAAACGCCGCGCATAACGCTCATCACCTGTTACGGCGATTTCGACAGCAGGATCGGCACCTCCGTGCAGCGCTGCGTGGTGGTCGCGGAGATGATCGCGGACGACGACCCGCGCATCAACCAGACAAAGTAGGCAAAAGCGCCTTAAACCGCAAATAATATATAACGCTTCCAAAGCGGCTCCCCACCTGAATCGGGGGCTGCTTTGCTTGCGAAACGGCCGCAAAGGTGTTAAACTATCGCCATTAACCGACGAGGAGGCCGTGCCCGGATGGAGATTGTGAATACCACCGCGTATACGCGGGATGCGGTGCTGGCTTTCCAGCGCTTCAATGCGCGGCTGCTCAAAAAAGCGCCGTGGAGCACATGGGCGCTCTTTGCGCTGCTCTTTGCCATGCTGCTCTTCGGCCTCGTGTATTCCATTGTGATCCGCGGCTGGATTTATCTCGCCCTCATCGCGCTGGGCCTGTTCGTGTTCGGGCGCAGGTTCTATTTTTTGATGCTTGCCCCCGCGCGCAAGTTTGACAAGGCGAGTTTTAAGGACATGGAGCAGAAATACGTCTTTGGCAAGCAGGGCTTCTCCATATCCGCAGGGGCGGACGAGGCCAAGCGCCGCTATGAAGAGATACGCGCGGTGTACGAAACGCCGGACGCGTTCTACCTCTACTTCAACAGGGGGCAGGCGTTCATCGTCTCAAAAGGCGGCTTCACGCAGGGCGCCGCGGACGGCCTTCGCCGCAGGTTGATTGAAAAGCTAGGCGCGCGGCATTATGTCGATATCAAGCGATAATCACCGGAGGTTTATTGATATGAAAAACGCATACGACATCCTATCCGAGCGCGGCTTTCTCAAGCAGTGCTCCCATCCGGAGGAGCTTCGCGAACTGATGGGGAAGGAAAAGCTGACCTTCTACATCGGCTTCGACCCCACGGCGGACAGTTTGCACATCGGCCACTATGTGGCGCTCATGACCATGGCGCACATGCAGCGCGCGGGGCACAGGCCCATCGTGCTGCTTGGCGCGGGCACGGCGGAAATCGGCGACCCATCGGGCAAAACGGACATGCGCCGCATGATGACCAGCGAGGAGCTTGACCACAACGCCGCCTGCTTCCAAAGGCAGATGGCGCGCCTGTTGGAGTTTGAGGGCGAAAACGCCGCCATCGTGGACAACAACGCAAATTGGCTAAGGCAGCTCAACTTCCTCGACTTCATGCGCGACATCGGCGTGCATTTTTCCGTCAACAGGATGCTCACCGCCGAATGCTACCGTCAGCGCATGGAGCGCGGCCTCACCTTCTTCGAGATGGGCTACATGCTCATGCAGAGCTATGACTTCCTCGTTTTGTACCAGAAGTACGGCTGCTGCCTGCAGATGGGCGGGGACGACCAGTGGAGCAACATATTAAGCGGTGCGGATTTAATCCGCCGCAAGGAGCAGAAGCCTGCCTTCGCGCTCACCACCGCGCTTCTCACCACGAGCGAGGGCAAGAAGATGGGCAAAACCGAAAAAGGCGCGCTCTGGCTCGACCCCGCGCGCACGAGCGTGTTCGATTTCTATCAGTACTGGCGCAATGTGGACGACGTGGATGTCGCCAACTGCATGCGGCTTTTGACCTTCCTTCCGCTCGAGGAGATCGCGGCGGATACCAAGGAGGGCGCGGACATCAACGCGGCAAAGCAGAAGCTCGCTTTCACCCTCACCGCGCAGGTGCACGGCGAGGAGGAGGCTGAAAAGGCCATGCAGGCCGCAAAGGCGCTCTTTGGCGGCGGCGGCAGCATCGAGCATATGCCCACGGTGACGCTCACAAAAGAGGACATCGAGGCAAGCGGCCTTCGCGTGACGGACCTGCTCGTTCTGGGCAAACTCGCGACGAGCAAGAGCGACGCGCGGCGCCAGATCGAGGGCGGCGGCGTGTTCATGGACGATGTGAAGGTGACGGACGTGTACGCCGTTGCGGATGGCGCCAAACTTCATGACGGAATCATACTGCGCAAGGGGAAGAAGGGCTTCGTTCGAATAATTGAGAATTGACAATTATAGCTAATAACTAATGGTGAATAGTGAATAACTATTTTGATTTGGCGGAGATTGCAGGGACAGCGGTCCTTTCGATGCGCCGGGGATACGACCTATCGATAATAGCAGGGGACGGCTTCTGCTTGTTCGGCGGGATACCGCCGGAAAGCGTGTCTCCCCTGTTCCGAACAAACAGAACTGTCCCCAACGCTTCTTAAAAACCGGCCCCGTAATTACGCCGCAGCGGTCGTTCCCCCAGCTATTCACCATTCACTATTAGTTGCAATTGACATAGCCAATAGCCAAGGTATATGGAACATTATGTTACCGTAAAACAACCTTCCTCAACGGAGGAGGTCATCAGCCGCTCGCGCTTCATCAGCCAATGCTTCCCCGCGAAGGATGAGGCGGCGGCGCTGGCACAGCTTGCCGCGGTGCGCGCGCAGTACCCCGATGCGCGCCACGTCTGCTACGCTTACCGCATCGGCGCGCGCGGGGAGACCGCGCGCTTTTCGGACGCGGGAGAGCCTTCCGGCACGGCGGGCATGCCCATATTCGAGGTGCTGCGCACGAACGGGGTCACGCACGCGCTCATTGCGGTCACGCGCTATTTCGGCGGCACGCTGCTTGGCACGGGCGGCCTCGCGCGCGCGTATGGCGGGGGCGCTGCCGAGGCGCTGCGGCTTGCGGGCAAAGTGGAGCGCATACCGGCCGCATTGTTTGAACTCTCGCTTGATTACGCGCGCTTTTCCGCGCTGGAAGGCTATCTCAAAAAGGCCTGCCGTATAGATGGCGTGGAGTATACGGATTCCGTCCGCGTGCGCGCGGCAATCGCCGAAGAGGAGGCCGAAACGTTTCTTCGCGAAATCGCCGAGCGAAGCGACGGGCGCGCAAACGCGCGGCGCGCGGGCGAAGGCTTCATCGAGCGCGAAATTTAACAAAGCGCAAACAATTGCGCCCGCGCTATGGAATAAAGGCCGCGCTTGCGGTATAATCAAATTTGGAATACACGCTGAAAGGCACAGGAATGAACACACGCAAAATCACGGCGCTCTTCATATCGTTTTTCGTACTCCTGACGCTTGTTCCGTCATGGGCTTTTGCCGCGCAGTTCACCACTTCCGCGGACCCGACGTCGGTTCCGGCGGAGGGAGGCTCGGTCACGCTCGCCGTCACCATCTATAACGACGGGCAGTACCCCATGCAGAACATCGCCATCTCGAACAACGGCGTTTCGCTCTTTTCCGGCACCGCGGGCGCGGTCATTGACCCAGAGCAGTCCATCACCTTCCAGCAGACGGTCACGGTGCCCGCCGCGCTTGTGGGACAACCCATCAATTTTGACGTATCCTGGACGGAGAACGGGGAGCCCAGGGCGGGTTCCTTTGCCGTCACCGTATTAAACGCAGGGGGGACGGCCTCCACGCTCACCGCCACGCGCACGACAAGCACATCGCAGGCCTCATCGGGGGATACCATCACCCTCACCTACACGCTCGTCAACAACGGCGTATCGCCCGTCACGGGCGTCGCCATTACGGATAGGGAAATCGCGGGCAAGGAGCCCATGGTGAAGGACGTCACCGTGCAGCCCGGCGTGCCTTATGTTTACGTTTATACCTATACCATGGGCCGTTCCACGGTCACAAGCTCCCCCGTGATCACCTTCACCCAGTCGGACGGCACCACGGGCACCCTCACCATTGAGGATAAGACGCTCGGCATGGTCAAGAGCAAGATATCCGTCGAGGTGCAGCAGGGCGCGGCTACGGCGGAGGGGCAGACCTTCAAGCTGATCCTCACCAACAACGGCAACCAGAAAATAAGCAAGATCAAGATCGCGGACGAGCTTGGCAACGCCGTCACGGCGGAGGCCTTCGCCCTCGCCATAGGCGAGAGCACGAGTGTGAGCTACACCGTGCCCACCGACGGGGAGCGCAACGTGGTCTTTTCCATCACCGGCATGGACGCCACGGGTACCTCTTATTCCGATCATACCCAAACATATGTGGTAAGAAAATACATCGACCCCTCGCTCGTGGGCATCAACTTTCGCGCGGAAGTATCCGAGCCGCTCGACGCAACGGGCTCCATCTCCATCAACTTCTATGTGGAAAACGCGGGCAGCCTCGTCATGCAAAATCTCGTTTTGAGCGAGGCGCAATACGGCGTGCTCTACCAGCTTGCAAGCGTGCCGCAGGGCACGCAGTCCATCAACCAGCGCATGAGCGTGGACTCCCCGCGGGATTTGAGTTTTACGCTCGTGCTCGAGGACCCCTCCGGCAATCAGTACACCTACAACGCGTTTATCACCGCGGGTTATGTGGGCGTGGAACCGCAGGCGACGCCCACGCCCGATGTTGCCTCCGGGGACGGCGACCTTGTGGACGAGGTGGGCGGCTCCATCTCAAGCGCGCTTCGCACGGTGCTCATCGTGCTCATCGTGCTCACCTGCATCGCGGGTGTAGCGCTCATACTCTTGGGCGCATTGGAAAAAGAGGAACGCCGCCGCCTTGCGCGCCGCAGGGCCATGCGTGAGAGGAAGCTTCGCGCCCAGCTCGAAGGGGGCGCGGCCCTTCCCCCCAACGCCCTTCCCCCCAACGGCATGCGCGCGGGGCCGGACGAAACGCGGCGGATACCGCGTCAGTGATTTTAACTTAAAAAACAGGC
This sequence comes from Bacillota bacterium, assembly GCA_023393045.1. GTDB lineage: Bacteria > Bacillota > Clostridia > Christensenellales > CAG-138 > Phil1. The sequence continues at coordinate 6,406 of JAEWMV010000114.1, forward strand.
GAAGCGGCAAAAATGCATGCTTCGCCATTTATATACAAAAATCTTATGCACAAAATTTTTGAGGCGCATATCTGACGCGGCGCTTTTGCCGCACGATCCCCCGCGGCGCGGCAAGGCTGCAAAACTGTTTCTTTTTGCCGGATTTTAAGGGTTTCTATTGAAGTAATCTTATGATGGCCGCTGCGGATTGAAATTTTGCGCCAAAAGTTTTTCATACTCTGTTTACATTTCACTGAATATTTGGTAGAGTAGTTACGTAGCAATATCGTCTCTATGCACCCGTAAAAAATAGAATTTGTTTTCCCTGTCCGGGGAAATATGCGGCTGCTTTCGCCGCAAATATAATAGGAGGCATTGTACATGAAGCATTTGACCTTCAAGAGGAAGGCGCTATTAATTGTGCTGGTCCTCGCAATCGTCATCGCCGCGGCGACGGCTTTCGCCGCGCAGGCGGAGGGCGAAGAGAACATCTTCGTCAACAGCTTCTGGGCGCTGGTGCCGCCGGTTGTCGCAATCGTGCTGGCGCTCATCACCAAGGAGGTGCATTCATCGCTCTTCGCGGGTATCGTGGTGGGCGGGCTGTTCCTCAACAACTTCAACCTCGAGGGCACGATGCATTCCGTCATTGACGACGGCTTCGTCGCGGTGCTCAGCGACTCCTGGAACGTGGGTATCCTGATCTTCACGGTGCTGCTGGGCGTAATAAGCGCGCTTTCCTTCAAGGCCGGCGGCACGGTTGCCTATGGCGAGTGGGCGCTCAAGCGCATCAAGCACCGCAAGGGCGCGCAGCTTGCCACGGTGGCGCTCGGCTGTCTCATCTTTGTGGACGACTATTTCAACTGCCTCACCGTGGGCAACGTGATGCGTCCCGTGACGGACAGCCACCAGATCTCGCGCGCGAAGCTCGCGTACATCATCGACGCCACCGCCGCGCCCGTGTGCATCATCGCGCCCATCAGCTCCTGGGCGGCGGCCGTCACCGGTTTTGCGCAGGGCTATGGGGACAGTCCGTATTCCCTCTTCATCGATTCCATCGGGTACAATTTCTACGCGCTCTTCACCATCGCCATGATGCTTTCCATCACGCTCATGGACTTCGACTTCGGTCCCATGAAGCGGCATGAGGAGAACGCGCGCAAGGGCGACCTCTACACCACGGCCGACCGTCCCTATGCCGACGCCGCCAAGGACGTACCCAACGAAAAGGGTAAGGTCATCGACCTCATCATTCCCATTTTCGCGGTGCTGGTTCCCTGCTGCATACTCGGCCTTGCTTACACGGGCGGTCTGTTCGAGGGCGTGAGCTTCATGGATTCCCTCGCCAACTGCGACGCGTCGCTGGGTCTGGTGTACGGCTCTGTCGTGGGCCTTATTATCATGTTTGTCTACTATCTGCTGCGTAGGGTCATGAACTTCAAGGAATTCATGGATTGCCTGCCGCAGGGCTTCCGCAACATGGTGCCCGCCGTGCTCATCCTCATCTTCGCGTGGACGCTTTCTTCCATCACCGGTCAGCTCGGCGCGGCCGATTACGTCGCGGGCCTGGTGGACAGCGCGAAGGGCAGCTTTGCCAACTTCCTGCCCGCCATCATCTTCCTGATTGCCTGCGGCCTCTCGTTTGCCACGGGCACCTCGTGGGGCACCTTCGGCATACTGCTGCCTATCGTCATCGAGGTATTCCCGGTGGGCAACCCCCTGCTGGTCGTGAGCGTGGCCGCGTGCCTCGCGGGCGCCGTCTATGGTGATCATTGCTCGCCCATCTCGGATACGACCATTATGGCTTCTGCGGGCGCGCAGAGTAACCACATCAACCATGTGGCCACGCAGCTGCCCTACGCGTCCGTCGCGGCGGGCGTATGCTTCGTGTTCTACATCATCGCGGGCTTCTGGCAGAGCTACATCGTCACGCTGCTGGGCGTCGTGTGCACGGTCGCCCTGCTCTACGCCATCAAGCTGATGGTCAACAGAAAGGGCACGATGAACAAGAAAGCCGCCAAACAGGCGTAAATGGCCCGTTCGGTATAAAGCCAAAGCAAAAGCCCTCGTCCCGGGACGAGGGCTTTTACATTGATTTTACGCGAAATGCCGGAAAGGTTGCCCTTTCTTTTACGGCCGGCATTTGCTATACTTTTGCATGAAGGATGGTGATTGTTATGAGATTTGCGGCGGATTTCAGGAGTGCGGCAAGGCGTGCTCTGGCCGGCAGATGGGGCGTCGCCCTCGCGGTCTCGCTCGTGGCGGCGCTGCTCGGCGGCGTCGGCGGGAGCACGGAAGGGTTCAATTTTACCTTTAATACAAACGAAGTTTCAAGTCTCTTTCAAGACGGGGGAATCAACCTTGCGGCGTTGGCCGCATGGCTCAATCTGCCGCTTGCGCACTTCGGCGCGGCATACGCCTCCGTTGCCGGGACGTTTGGCTTTATCGGCCTCGCGCTGTTTTTGATAGGCGGCGCGGTGGAGCTTGGGCACAACCTGTTCTATATTCGCCTGATGCGCGGTGAGCAGGTGAGTTTCGGCACGCTGTTCTCGCGCTTTGAAATCTTCCTTAAGGCGCTGGGGCTCCGGCTCTTCATGGCGCTTTTCATCTTCCTCTGGGGTCTGCTTCTGGTGATCCCGGGCATCATCGCGGGCTATCGTTACCGCATGGCGCCCTACCTTATGGCGGAGCATCCGGAAATGGGCATCCGTGAGGCGGTCGATGAAAGCAAGCGCATGACGCTCGGCTACAAGGGCCGCTGGTTCTGCCTTGACTTCAGCTTCATCGGTTGGGTGCTGCTTTGCGCGCTCACGCTCGGAATAGGCTTCCTCTGGCTCAATCCGTACCAGAGCGCGGCCAGCGCGGAGTTTTACCTCAACATACTCGGCGAGCGCAGCGGCGGCGCGCGGACTTCCGGCGATGACGGTCCCGCGTTCATCTACAACGGACCCGAAAGGCTCTGATCGTCTCAAGGGAGGGCTCCCATGGATCTTACCATTCAGATGCGCAGCGTCGAAATGCTCGTTAAGTTTTTAAAGCACGACGTCGCCAACATCTCGCCATATGGCTATAAGCTGCAGAAGGAGCGCTTTCTCGCGCCGCCCGCGAGCGCCCCTCTTCCGAGGAGCATTCCGGAGGAGCAGGGTATCCCGAGCGCGGCCATAGAGCGGTTTTTTCGCGACATCGGGGCGGAAGCGGATACGCTTGCCGTACACGGCGCGCTCGTCATGCGCCGCGGCAGGGTGGTGGCCGAGGGCTTTTTCGCGCCCTATCGCGCGCAGGTGCCGCACATGCTCTATTCCATGTGCAAAAGCGTCACGGGCACGGCCGTGGGTATGGCAGTGGACGAGGGCTTCCTCTCCGTGGACGAGCGGCTCATCGACATTTTTCCGGAATACACCAACGCCGCGCAGGCGAAAATACTGCGCGCGCATACGGTGTGGCACCTGCTCACCATGAGCAGCGGCTGCCGCTTCAACGAGGTTGGCTCCGTGCTCGACGAAAATTGGGAGAGGATGTTCATGGAATCCATTCCTAAATTCGAGGCAGGCAGCGCCTTCGAGTATAATTCCATGAACTCCTACATGCTTGCCGCCATCATCAGGCGGCGCACAGGGCTTTCCCTCACGGAATTCCTCGCGCCCAGGCTCTATGAGCCGCTGGGCATCGCGTACCACGAATGGGAAAGGTGCCCGCAGGGCGTGGAAAAGGGCGGCTGGGGGCTCTCGCTCACATTGGAGGATTCCGCCAAAATAGGCCAGCTCTACCTTAATAAGGGCGTGTGGAACGGCAGGCGGCTTTTGAGCAAAAAGTGGTGCGAGCAGGCTACGGGCGCCAGGATGAAAACGCCCAACGGGGAAATGAAGCACGGCTACGGCTACCAGATCTGGGTGGCGGACGCCGAGGGTTCGTACCAGTTCAACGGGGCGTTTGGCCAATATGTGCTTTGCATGCCCAAATACGACGCGCTCGTCGCCCTGTACAGCGGCAGCGCCAGCCTTTTTTCGCAGGGCACGCTGGGTGCGCACGTCGCGCGGCTATTTTCCGGCATTTCAGAGGAAGCGCTCCCCCTGGATGCGGAGGCGTACGCCTCGCTTCAAAGGACGCTCGAAGGGCTCCGATACGATCCCGCGGTTCCCGGGGTCCTCGGCATGGACGAAGGGGAGTTCCGGCGCATCGCGCAGATGCTCGACGGGCGCGAGTACGCGCTGGAGAACAACACCGGCGGCCTTTTCCCGCAGACGCTCCAGAGCGTGCATTGCAACTACACCGCCGGCACCGACATGCTGCGCTTCGTCAAACGCGAGGAGGGACTGCTCGTTTATTTTTACGAGCGGGAGGAGCGCAACGCCCTGCTCATCAAGCCCGACGGAAGCTTTGCCGAAGGCTGGGTGACGATGAAGGGCGAAACGCAGCTCACGGGCACGCGCGCGCTGTGGAAGCTTGCCCCGGGGGAGATCAGGCTCTTTCTGCTCGTCTCCTTCATAGAAACGCCGAACACGCGCATGGTTTCCATCGAAATCAGGCAGAACAAGCTGAGCGTCACGTTTGAGGAGAAGCCCTCGCTCGACCGGATACTCGACATGCTCTTTGAACTGGTCGGCATCTCGCAGGTGGCTTACATCAAGCGCATGCTGCCCGAAATGCGGCGCGCGCATGTGGGGAACCTCGTGCGCTCCATGACGACCCCCGTGGCGGAGGGCACGCAGATCAGACAGAATGATCTGATTAGTTAAAAAACTAACGATTTAAAATTGGTGCGCGCCGCCCAAGCTGTGTGTTATAATACGCTTTGAGCGGCGTTTTGCCGTGCATTTCGTCATTTTTTATGACCTTCTCCAAGGAAAGGCAGGTGCTCTTATTTGCCCAAGCATTCCTTCAGGGGCGGCGTGCATCCCCTCAGATCCGAACATGAGGGTAAGCTGCCCACCAGGAACGAATCCATACGGGATTTTGTTTCGGACGCCGTGGTCATTCCCATGAACATGCATCTGGGCGCTCCCTCGAAGCCATGCGTCGAAAAAGGCGAGCGCGTCAGGATGGGACAAATCATCGGCGAACCCGTCGGCTTTCTCGGTCTGCCCGTGCACGCGAGCATATCGGGCGTGGTCACCTGCGTTGAGCCGCGGCTTACGCTTGGCGCGGCGCCTATGCCCTGCGTGTGCATCGAGAATGATTTTGCCGAGGAATGGGTTGAGCTCGCGGGCTGCGGCAACGTGGAGACCGTCGACCCTGCGCTCATCCTCCCCGCCGTGAAGGCCGCAGGCATCTGCGGCATGGGCGGCGCGGGCTTCCCCACGCACGTCAAGCTCGCCATACCCGAGGGGAAAACGTGCGACACCGTCATCGTCAACGGCGCGGAGTGCGAAACCTTTCTCACCGCGGACTTTCGCCTGATGGTGGAGCGCCCCCAACCCATTGTGGACGGGCTTCGCGCCGTCATGCGCGCGCTGGGTGTACGCCGCGGCGTGATTGCCATTGAGGATAATAAGCCCGAGGCCATAGAGGCCATGCGCAAGGCGGCCGCCGGGCGCGAAGGGGTGGAGGTGGCAATCCTTCGCACCAAGTACCCGCAGGGCGGTGAAAAGCAGATCATCGAGGCCGTCACGGGCCGTCAGGTACCAAGCGGCAAGCTGCCCATAGAGGTGCATACCGTGGTCATCAACGTCGCCACGGCAAGCGCCGTCGCAGACGCTGTCATTGACGGCAGGCCCCTCATCGAGCGGGTGACGACCGTAGGCGGGTGCGTCACGCATCCCGCCAACCTGCGCGTGCGCGTGGGTACGGTTGCGGCCGACCTTATCGGCGCGTGCGGAGGGTATTCCAAAGAGCCCGGCAAGCTCGTATTCGGCGGCGGCATGACGGGACTTTGCGCGGCGGACGACGGCGCGCCCATAACAAAGACCAGCAACGGCCTGATCGTATACGATGAAAAGGAAGCGAGGAGCATTGAGGAGGAGCCCTGCATCCGCTGCGCGCGCTGCGTGGACGCCTGCCCCGTGGGCCTTCGTCCATATTTAATGAAGCATGACTGCGACGCAGGGGATTTCGAGGCTGCCAGGGCGCACGATGTGCTCGACTGCATACTCTGCGGCGCGTGCTCTTACGTTTGCCCCGCGAGGCTGTGGCTCACGGCTTCCTTCAAACTCGCCAAGGACGCCATCGCAGCGGCCGAAAGGAGGAAGAAGCAATGAAGCTTTTCGTTTCGCCCGCCCCGCACATCAGGCACCCCCAGGACACCCGCTCCATCATGGGGGACGTGCTCATTTCGCTCATCCCGGTCACAGCCGTTGCCATGTGGTACTTTGGCTTCAACGCGGCACTGCTGGTGAGCGTGGGCATGTTCTCGGCCGTGCTTGCGGAATTCCTCTGGCAAAAGCTCACGCATAGACCCGTGCGCATCGGCGACCTTTCGGCAGTGGTCACGGGGCTTTTGCTCGCGCTCAACCTACCCGCAAACGCGCCGTGGTGGATGGCCCTGGTGGGCAGCGCGTGCGCCATCCTCATCGCAAAGCAGCTTTTCGGCGGCATCGGCGACAATTTCGTCAACCCCGCGCTCGCGGGGCGCGCCATACTCATGGCAAGCTGGCCCATGCGCATGAATGCGTATACCGCCCCGACCTATCTTCAGGGTGCGGACGCCGTCACCATGGCCACACCCCTTGCCGACATGGGCTCCTTCACGCTTGCTGATTTGTTCCTCGGCCACATACCCGGCGCGGTGGGCGAGGTGTGCAAGGCGGCAATCCTATTGGGCTTCGTCTATCTGCTCCTTCGCCGCGTGATAAGCTGGCGCATCCCGGTCACGCTCACGGCCGTGTTCGCGTTGAGCATGTGGGCCTTTGGCTACGATCCGCTCACGAGCGTGCTCACGGGCGGCGTGCTCTTTGGCGCGGTGTTCATGGCTACGGATTACACCACCTGCCCCATGAGTGTGGCGGGCCAGTTTGCCTACGCCGCGCTTTGCGGCCTCATCATCGCCGTGATACGCGCATTCGGAAAATATCCGGAGGGCGTCACCTACGGCATACTGATTATGAACGTTGTGACCCCGCTTCTGGACAAGTACATCAAGCCGCGGCTTTACGGCCGCGTGAAGGAGGGTGCGGCCGATGCATGATAAAAAAAGCCTCTCTTCGGTTTTCCTCAACGGAATCATCACCGAAAACCCCACGCTTAGGCTGGTGCTGGGCACCTGCCCCACGCTTGCGGTCACCACCAGCGCCATCAACGCCGTGGGCATGGGCGCCGCGGCCACGTTCGTACTCATCGGCTCCAACGCGGTGATTTCGCTTTTGCGCAACATCATACCGGACAAGGTGCGCATCCCCGCGTTCATCGTGGTCATATGCACATTTGTCACCATGGTGCAGATGATCATGCAGGCCTTCGTGCCCTCGCTCTACGAAAGCCTCGGCATGTTCATCCCGCTCATCGTGGTCAACTGCATCATACTCGCGCGCGCGGAAGCGTTTGCGAGCAAAAACGGCGTGCTTGCCTCCGCGGTGGACGGCGTAGGCATGGGCGTGGGCTTCACGCTCGCCATCCTCGTGATGGGCTGCGTGAGGGAACTTCTGGGCAGCGGCTCCGTGTTTGGCGTCAACATACTGGGGGAGGGCTACGAGCCCATGCTCATCGCAGTGATGGCGCCCGGCGGCTTCATCATCTTCGGGCTGACGCTCGCCGTGTCCAACTACTTCACGCAAAAGGCGCAAGCCCGCAAAAAGGGTGAGGAAGGGGTGATCCGCGTATGAACGAGGTGGGCAAAATACTCCTGTTCATGGTGAGCTGCGTACTCTCCAACAACTTCATCTTCTCGCGCTTCCTGGGCTGCTGCCCGTTTTTGGGCGTATCCAACAAGGTGGAAACCGCCGCGGGCATGGGCATCGCCGTCACGTTCGTGATGGGGCTTGCCTCGCTCTTTACCTTCCTCGTGTATAAATACGTGCTCACGCCGCTTTCGCTCCAATATCTGGACACCATTTCCTTCATACTCGTTATCGCGGGCCTCGTGCAGCTCGTGGAGATGTTCATCAAAAAGAGCAGCCCCTCGCTCTATCGGGCGCTGGGCATCTACCTGCCGCTCATCACCACCAACTGCGCGGTGCTGGGCGTGACGATTTTGAACGTCAACAACGGCTATATGACGAGCGACCTGGGTCTGCTCTACTCGGTTTTAAACGGCGTGTTCGGCGCGCTGGGCTTCCTGCTTGCCATCGTTTTGATGGCGGGCGTGCGCGAGCGGCTCGAAACCGCGGACGTACCTGCGCCGCTCAAGGGGTTCTCCGGCTCGCTCATCATCGCGGGCCTCATGTCGATCGCCTTCATGGGCTTCGTCGGCCTGGGCGGATAAGGAGGGGCATATGGATTGGATTCCCGTTCTTTGGGCTTTGGGCGTGCTGGGCGCGATGGGACTCGCTTTTGGCGTAATGCTCACCGTGGCGGACAAAAAGCTTGCCGTTGAGACCGACCCGCGCATCGCGAAAGTGCGCGAGGCGCTGGGCGGCGCGAACTGCGGTGCGTGCGGCTTTGCCGGGTGCGACGCGTTTGCCGAGGCGCTCGTTGAGGGCAAGGTGCTGCCAAACGGCTGCCCCGTGGGCAGTGCCGCCGCCATCGGCCAGGCCGCGGGCATCGCGGTGGAGGAGGGCGAAAAGCTGGTCGCCCGCGTGATCTGCCAGGGGCACGAAGGCGTCGTCAAGGAGCGCTACGAGTACGACGGATACGCAAGCTGCACCGTGGCGGCGGGCATTGCCGGCGGACCGAAGCGCTGTTCCTATTCCTGCCTCGGCCTTGGGGACTGCGCGAGGGCCTGTGCTTTCGGCGCGATCACAATGGACAACGGCCTCGCGCGCATCGACCCCAGGCTGTGCGTCGCCTGCGGATTGTGCGTGGACGCCTGCCCGCGCAATGTGATACGCCTTGAGCCGACCGAGGCGAAGGTGCTTGTGCTCTGCCGCAACCGCGACACCGGGCGCGTGGCGCGCGAAACATGCATGACCGCATGCATCGCCTGCGGGCGCTGCGTGAAGGAGTGCAGGTACGACGCTATCCACGTTGAAAACGGCTTTGCGCGTATCGATCAGGACAAGTGCACCCGCTGCGGAGACTGCGTCAAGGTCTGCCCGTGCAACTGCATCACCATATTTGATAATTGACTACGTCAATGATCAAAGCGAATAGCTAATAGTGAATAGTGAATAGTGAATAGCTCCGCTGCGGCGGGGCTTTTTATTTTGGCTCTCCGTCAATAGTTGGGGTAGAGAGAAAATAGACTAAGATCAGCGGGCTGATTGCGGGAGAGCGATCAGCCCGCATTGTCGTTGACGGCGGCGAGGATGCGGGCGCGGAAATTGCGGAAGTTG